>DASTOI010000517.1:0-4943 GCA_035762585.1 Myxococcota bacterium | reverse complement strand
CCGTGACGATCACGCGGCCGTTCGGCAGCGCGAACGCGTTCGCGCCGGTGTCCTCACCGCCCTTGCGGAACGCGAGCGCCGCCGGATGCACGAGGTGCGCGTACGAGGAGAGCCGCTCGAACAGCGCGCGCACGCGCGCCTGCTCGGGGTCGGGCAGCTCGCTGGCGGCGAACGAACCGCGCACGGCGCTCTCGACCGCGTCGCCGAGCTCCTGATCGAGCGAGTAGGGCACCGCGCCTGCGAGCAGGGCAGCGAGCGTGGGCACGACGAAGCGCACGATGCCGAAGATCACGAGCGCGCTCAGCGCGAGCGAGCCGGCCGTGCGCGCGACGCGCCGCGCGCGCGCCGAGACGAGCACCTCGCCGCCGCCGCGGTGGCGCTGCACCCAGAGCTCGAACTCCTCGGAGCCTTCGATCGCGACGCGCGCGCCGTCGTCGAGATCGAGCGCGCGCGAGCCGTCCGCCGCGCGGCCTCCGAGCCGCAGCGCGCGCGCCGAGAGCTGCAGCGAGCGCCCCGCGCCTTCCACGTGCAGCTCCCCATCGGGGAACGCGTGCAGCGTCACCGGCCGCAGGCGCGCATCGTTTCGTTCTCGCAGCTGGCCGTCGAGCTCGAGCATGCGGCGCCTCCGCGAAACGTTTCTACCTGCGAGGGTTTCGGCTGCAACCCCTGAGAGCTCGAGCCGCGGTAGCGTGCGCCGATCCGGAGGCTTCCGTGTCGAGCTACGAGACTTTGCTGATCGACGAGCCTGCGCCGCGCGTGCGGCGCGTCACGCTGAACCGCCCTGAGAAGCGCAACGCGATTTCGAACGCGCTGCGCGGCGAGCTCTTGCGCGCGCTGCAGGAGGCGGATCGCGACGACGGCGTCTCGCTCTCGATCGTGCGCGGCGCCGGGCCTTGCTTCAGCTCGGGCTACGACCTGAAGAGCGATCTCGGCGCCGACCAGCCGTATTTCACCGCGAACGTCGGCCTGCAGTGGGCGCGGCACGTGAGCGAAGGCTGGATGTCGCTCTGGGATCTCGCGAAGCCCGTGGTCGCGCAGATCCACGGCTTCGCGATGGCGGGCGGGCTCGAGCTCGCGGGCGCGTGCGACCTGATCTACGCGGCGAGCGACGCGAAGCTCTCGCACCCGGTGTTACGGATCGCCGGGCTTCCGGACTTCGCGTGGTTCCCGGTGATGCTGGAGCCGCGCCACGCGATGGAGCTGCACCTGACCGGCCGCGTCTACAGCGGCGAGGAAGCGGAGCGCATCGGGCTCGTGAATCGCGCGTTCGCGCCTGCGGAGCTCGAGGCGCGCGTGCTCGAGATCGCGAGCGCGATGGCGCAGACGCCCCCCGGCGTGCTCGCAGTGAACAAGCGCTACGTGCACACCGCGCTCGAAGCGCGCGGCGCGCGCAGCGTGATCCGAACCGGCGGCGATCTCCAGGCCGGCCCGCACCTGCAAGCCCTGCGTCAGAGCGCCGAGCAGATCTTCAGCAGGGTGAAGGGAAGTCGTTAGGGGCCGCGCGCAGGGACGCTCGCGCCGCTGCGTGTCACCGCACCTGGAGCCGGTAGATCCAGATCGCGCGGTCGGGATCGAGATCGTCCGCGACGAGCTCGTACTTCTTCACGAGCTCGTCCAACGCCGCGCGGTGCTCGGCGGATGAATCCGCGACCCGCACGGCGCGCAGCTCGTAGATCGCGCCATCGATTCGAACGCGCACGCGGTCGTCGGCGCTCACGTTGCGCACCCACTCGCGCTCGCTCGGAAGCTTCGGCCCGCGAATCATCGAGCTCGGGATGTAGGCGACGCCGTTCACCACGCCGATCCAGGTGTTGACCGAGTGCGGCTGATCGGGGTCCGTCTCGAGCTGCACCTGCTCGACCTTCGCGGCGAAGTCCCAGCTCGCGGGCGAAGGCTTCGTCTCCCCCGACAGCGCCCCGCCCGAGAACGGGCCGACCGGGTCGCCGCAGGCGATTAGGGCGAGCGACGCGAGAAGCGGGAGCTGGATCTTCATGACGACCTCCGTTTCGGCTCCGTGAGGCGCGCGACGCGCGAATCGAGCTCGCGGTCGATGTCGGCAGACGCGAGCGCGCGCGGCTCGAACGTCGCCAGTACGCCGATCCCCCAAGCGAGCGCGGCGATACCGGCGGCCTCGCGCTCGGCGTCGAGGCCAGTCGCGATCTCGCCGTCTTCACGCGCCTGCTCGAGCGCGCGCGCGAGAGCGCGGCGAAAGCCCGCGTGCCTGCGCCGCTGCGCGGCCGCCAGCTTGGGATGGCGCGTCGCGCGTCCCCAGAAAGCGATCCAGAAGATCCATTCCTCGCGCGCGCGCCGCGTCGTCGGCCGCACCTCGTCGAGGATGGCGCGAAGCGCCGCGAGCCCGCGCAGCTTCGCCGTGCGCGTGTCGAAGCGGCGCTGCATCTCGCGCCCGATGTAGCCCATCGCGTACTCGAGCAGCTCGTCCTTCGATGCGAAGTAGTGTGAGAGCCGGCCGACGGACCAGCCCGCGTACTCGGCGACGGTGCGCACCGTGGCGTTCTCGATGCCCAGCTCGACGACCGCGCGCCACACCGCGTCTGCGAATTCCGCGCGGCTCTCCTCGTGATCCACGATCTTGGGCATGCGCGCGCATCATGACGGGCGGGCTTCGCTGGTTCAATCGGGGGTTGCACGCGGCGCGTGAGGCGCGGTAAACAAAACAAGCGTCTTGCAACCGCGTCGTGGAGGGACCGCCATGACCGATCGAATCGAGGCTCGCCGACTGTTCTCGAGCTGTGGCCTCGCGCTGACGTTCGCCGCCGCCAGCGCGGCGCAGGAGACGGCCGCGCCTGCGACTTCCCCGGAGCCGATCGAGCAGATCGTGGTCACCGCCGAACGGCGCGAGAGCACGGTCCAAGAGACGCCGATCGCGGTCTCTGCCTTCGACGCGGAGGCGCTGCGCCAGCAGGGCATCTTGGATCCGAGCGATCTGCACTCGCACGTTCCCGGGTTCTTCTACACCGAGGGCGGCGGAGGATCTCCGATCACGCAGATCGCCGTGCGCGGCGTCGGAAACGAGAACGTGACTGCCGGCGGCGACCCCGGCGTCGCTTACCACTTCGACGGCGTCTACCTCGGGCGACCGACCGCAGCCGCGACGGACTTCTTCGACCTCGAACGCGTCGAAGTGTTACGGGGTCCGCAAGGCACTCTCTACGGGCGAAATGCGACCGGCGGCTCGATCAACGTGGTCTCGAAGAAGCCGACCGAGGAGTGGGACGCAATCGCCGACGCCACTTATGGGAACTACGACGCCGTGCGAGTACGAGCGGCGGGGGGCGGACCGCTCACGGATTGGCTGGGGTTTCGCGTCGCGGCGGTGCGCGATCGCCACGACGGCTATCTGCGCAACGTCGCGGGCAGCGCCGCGTGCGGGGGCGAGTGCGAGGACACGGACGAGGAGGACGTCTGGGGCGTGCGCCTGCACGTGCTCGCCGAGCCCACCGAGTCCACCGACGTTTCATTCACGCTGCAATACCACTGGGACGACGGCGCAGTCGGGCAAGTGCGCCTCGATCCCTTCACGCTGAGCCCGCTCCCGCCGACGAGCGACATCCGCCGCGTGCGCAACGACCTCGAGACGCAGCTCGACATGGAAGCGCGCCTTTTCACGCTGCGCGTCGATCAGGATCTGGAAGCGTTCGGGGGATTGAGGCTGAGCGCATTCATCTCGCGGCAGGAGCAAGAGTGGACCCAACAAGTCGACAACGACTTCAGCGAGCTGCCGAGCACGTTCACGGGCTGGACCGAGCCGAGCGATCAGTGGGTCGGAGAGATTCAGCTCGCCTCGGCGAACGACTCGGCGCTCGAGTGGCTGTTCGGCTTCTTCGCTCTGCGCGAGGACGTCGCGATGCGCTTCCTGTTCTACGACGTGAACCCCGCGGTCTTCTCGTTCCGTTTCCAGAACGGAGGCGACTTCACGACTCACTCCTACGCGGTGTTCGGCGAAGGTGCGCTCGAGCTCGAACCGTTCACACTACGGCTCGGCCTGCGCTGGACCTCCGACAACAAGGAGGGCAGCGATTTCCTGTCGGTCACGTTCCCGTACGCGCTCGGCGACCCGATCGCTCCGTTCGACAGTGAGTCGATCGACGAGACCTGGCATCGCCTCACCGGCAGGCTCGTCGCCGAGTACCGGCCCAGCGAAGACGCGATGCTCTACGCCTCGGTCTCGCGCGGCTACAAGAGCGGCGGCCTCCTGATCGGGAACCGGAATCCGGTCGTCGGCGGTGCGAATCGTTACGACCCGGAAGAGATCTGGGCCTACGAGCTGGGTGCGAAGACGCGCTGGCTCGGCGACCGGCTGCAGGCGAACGTCGCGGGCTTCTTCAGTGACTACGACGATCTGCAGGTGTTCATCCTGACCGGCGCGGCCGCGCACATCGAGAACGCCGCGAAGGCGAAGATCGGCGGCATCGAGCTCGAGCTGCTGACGGTGCCGATCGAGAACCTGCAGCTGAACGCGAGCGCGGCGTGGATCCATGCCGAGTACGACGAGTACACGAGCGCCGATCCCGTCGCGCAGATTCCGGGCCTCGGCGGCTCGAGCGAGACGAACCAGAAGGGAAACCCGCTGAACCGCCTTCCCCGTTGGGTCGCGAACATCGGCGCGCAGTACGCGATTCCGTTCTTCGCGGGCTCCACGCTGACCCCGCGCGTCGACTGGCACTACCAGTCGGAAGTCTTCTTCCGTCCGTACGAGCTGGATCGCGATCGCTCTCCTGCGTGGGATCGCTGGGAGGCACGCATCCTCTGGGAGGCGGCGCCAACTGACTACGGCCAGTTCAGCGTCGAGCTGTTCATGAAGAACATCGAGGACAACGACCACGTGATGAACATCTCGGTGGGGGCGATCTCCGAGCTGTTCCCGGCTCAGGGCATCCTGCACCCGCCGCGCACGTATGGGTTCACGCTCGGCTGGAGATACT
>DASTOI010000516.1:0-2944 GCA_035762585.1 Myxococcota bacterium | reverse complement strand
TGCTCGAATCGCGCCAGGAACTCCGCGACGTGACCGCGGGAAATCGGTTCGGGTGATTCGTACCGACCCGGCTCGTTCCCGAGACGCGACACGAGCAGCACGTAAAGGACGTAGATCTCGGCGCGCCAGATCGCGGCCAGCTCGCGCATCAGCGCGAGGTGGCCGCGTGCTGGTGCGATCGCGAGGCGGTCGACGCTCGTGGTGTGCTCGCGCCGCCACTCGTTCTCGTACGCGAAGGGCGTGTCTCCCTCGTCGGGCGCGCCGATCAGCCTCCCGAGCTTGCAATGCCCGCGCGGCTCATCCCCGGATCCCATCCTTCTCCATCCGCGCGTCGAGCCCACGCAGCGCGTCGCTTCCGTAGTAGAACGCGACCGACGCAGCCATCGCGAGCGCGGCGAACACGGAGACGGAGAGCGGCGCGCCGAGGCTCTTCGCGGCGGCGCCGATCACGAGCGAGCCGACCATCGGCAGCGAGAACGACATCATCAGGAAGCTCGACACGCGGCCGCGCATCGCGTCCGGGATCAAGAGCTGGATCGCGGTGTTATTGAGCGTGCCGAACCAGCTCGCGAACGCGTTGGCGAGGAAGATCAGCGGGAGCGCGGCGAGGTACCAAGGCGAGTAGCTGAACGCGATCAGCAACACGCCGAACGTGAGCATCGAAAGGAGCATGCGGCGCGCGCGCTGCGACGTGTTGGTCCAGCGCGCGACGACCATCGAGCCGGCGATGCCGCCGAGACCCATCGAGACCGAGAGCTGTGAGAGCCCGCGCGGACCCTGATGCCACACCTCCTCGGCGAACACGACGAGCAGCGTCTGAAACGGCAGCGCGAGGAACATCGGCACGAGCCCGAACACGAGCAGCACGAGCACCGCGCGATCGGCGCGCACGTAGCGCACGCCCTCCAGCACGCGCGCGAGCACGCTCACGCGTTCGGCCTGCGCGAGCGGCAGCGCGGGCTGGAGCCGCAGCCCGCACGTGAACGCGACGATGTAGAGCAGCACGCCGATCAGATAGGCCCACTTCACGCCGAGCTGTTGGATCAGGAGGCCGGGCAGCGCGGGGCCGACGACGCGCGTCACGTTGATGCCCGTCGTCGTGACCGCGATCGCGCGGCCGAGCAGCCGGCGGCCGACCAGGTTCGCGACGACCGATTGGCGCGCGGGCATCAGGAATGGGAACACGCAGCCCATCACCGCGGCGGTGCCGACCAGGTGCCAGAAGCGCAGCCGGTCGGTGACGAGCAGCGCGAACGTGACGAGCTCGCCAGTGAGCGCGACCGCCTGCGCGCCGAGGATCAGCTTGCGGCGATCGATGCGGTCGGCCGCGACGCCGCCGAACGGGCTGAGCAGCAGCATCGGCAGCGCGACCGCGAACGTGACGACGCCGAGCAGGAACGTGTCCTTCGTGAAGTGGTACGCGAGGTAGGGTCGCACGACGCCTTGGCTGCCCATCGCGAGGAAGAACGCGAGGTTGCTCGCGGTGAGCCAGCGGAACTGCGGGATCGCGAACAGCTCGCGGGCCCGCGCCGCCTCGGCCGGAGCCTCAGCGACGTCGAGCGCGGGGCGATCCATGCGTTCAACGTAGGCCAGTGCTCGCGCCGGCTCCGAGCAGCGCTCGTCAGCGCGCGTCGCCGAACAGCAGCCCCTCGACTTCGCGATACGAGTGCGCGACGTGATGCGCGCCGGCGGCAAGCAGGCGCTCATCGTGCCCGGGTCGAATGTGCGACGCGGCGCAGAGTCCGATCACGCGCATGTTCGCAGCGACCGCCGCCGCGACGCCGATCGGCGAGTCCTCGATCGCTGCGCATTCGGCGGGAGCGATTCCGAGGCCCTCTGCGGCGCGCAGGTAAATGTCCGGGTGCGGCTTGCCGCGCGCGAGCCCGGCGGCGCTGAAGAGCCGCTCCTCGAGATGATGGCCGAGCCCGAGGCGGGCGAGCACGCCCTCGAGCCAATCCGTCGCGCTGGAGGATGCGACCGCGCGCGGTAGATGTGCGCAGCGGTCGAGGAACTCGGCGATCCCCGGCACCGCGACGATCTCACGCTGCACGCGCTCCCACGTGCGCGCCTGGCAGTCCTCGACGAAGCGCTCGGGCAGCGGCCGGCCGAGCCGCGCCTCGATGCGCTCGATGCAGTCCGCCCAGCGATGTCCGCAGTACAGATCGAGCGCGTCGTCGTACGACGTCGCGAGTCCGATCTCGCTGAGGCATTCCGCGAGCACGCGGTTCGCGGGCGCCTCGCTGTCGGCGATCACGCCGTCGAAGTCGAAGACGATCGCGCGCAGCGCAGTCATCGCGTGTCAGCCCCGCGCCGCGCGCAGATCCGCGAGCACCGGCTGCATGCGCGCGAGCGCCTCCGCGATCGCGGCCTCGCTCGCGGCATAACAGAAGCGCAGGAAGCCTTCGCCTGCGGCGCCGAAGTCGACGCCGGGCGTGCACGCGACGCCGGCGCGCTCGAGCAGCGCGTTCGCGACGGCGACCGAGCTCGCGCCGAACGCGCGCGCGTCGGCGAACACGTAGAACGCGCCCTGCGGCTCGCGGGCGACACCGAAGCCGAGCGCGCGCAGGCCCGCGACGAGCAGCGCGCGGCGCCGCGTGTACGCAGCGCGCGCGGCCGCGACGGTCGCCGCGCCCTCGCGCAGCGCGGCGATCCCCGCGTGCTGCACGAACTCGCTCGCCGAGATGAACAGGTTCTGCTGCAGCGTCTGCAGCGTGCGCATCGCCGCGCGCGGCGCGATCGCGTAGCCGAGCCGGAAGCCGGTCATCGCGTAGCGCTTCGAGAAGCCGTCGAGCACGAACGCGTCGTCGCCGACCTCCAGCGCGCTCGTCACGTGCACGCCGTCGTACACGAGGCCGTCGTAGATCTCGTCGCTGACGAGCGGAACGCCGAGACTCGCGAGCGCCGCCAGCACCTCGCGGCTCTGCACCGCGCCGGTCGGGTTTGC
>DASTOI010000515.1:0-4602 GCA_035762585.1 Myxococcota bacterium | reverse complement strand
CCCTCGATGTCCTCCATCTCGTTTGCGTGCATGCGCACGAGCCGGCCGACCTTGTGCCGCTTCTGCGTGCGCATGTTCGTGATCGTCATGCCCTTCGCGAGCGTTCCCTGATAAACGCGCACGTAGGTGAGCTGGCCGTAGCGGCCGTCTTCCAGCTTGAAGGCGAGCGCGATCAGCGGCTTGTTGGGGTCCGCCTCGATCGCGATCGGCGCCTCGTTGTTACTGAGATCGACGCCCATGTTCTCGACGTCGGTCGGGCACGGCAGGTAGCGCGTGACCGCGTTCAAGAGCAGCTGCACGCCCTTGTTCTTGTACGCGGAGCCGAGGAAGACCGGCGTCAGCGCGAGCGAGATCGTGCCCTTGCGGATCGCGTCGTGGATCAAGTCCTCGCTGACGCGCTCCTCGAGGATCGCCTCGGTCAGCTCGTCGCTGTACATCGAGACGGCGTCGAGCATCTCCTCGCGCGCAGTCTTCGCCTCGTCGGCGAGCTCGGCGGGAATCTCTTCCTCGACGATGTGCTCGCCGTTGTCGCCCTCGAAGCGGAAGGCCCTCATCTTCACGAGGTCGATGATCCCGCGGAACTCGCTCTCGAGGCCGATCGGGAGCTGGATCAGCACCGCGTTGTGCTTGAGCTTCTCGACGAGCTGCTTGGCGACGCGCTGCGGGTTCGCGCCGGAGCGGTCGAGCTTGTTGATGAACGCGAGGCGCGGGACCTTGTAGCGCCGCATTTGGCGGTCGACGGTCATCGACTGCGACTGCACGCCGGCGACGCCGCACAACACCAGGATCGCGCCGTCGAGCACGCGCAGGCTGCGCTCGACCTCGATCGTGAAGTCCACGTGGCCGGGCGTGTCGATGATGTTGATGTGGTGGTCGGCCCATTCGCAGTGCGTCGCAGCGGACTGGATCGTGATGCCGCGCTCGCGCTCGAGCTCCATGAAGTCCATGGTCGCGCCGACCTGATCCTTGCCCTTCACCTCGTGGATTTTGTGAATCCGCTGCGTGTAGAAGAGGATGCGCTCCGTCAGCGTCGTCTTCCCGCTGTCGATGTGCGCGCTGATGCCGATGTTGCGGATCTTCGAGAGTTCCATTGCCATGGGCTGAACCGTGGGCGCGGCTGCGAGAGCCGAGCCGAGTGATGGGCCCGTGACCTTGCGCCCCGGCAGCCGACTCTCGGCGCGGTGCGCGGCCTGGCGGGCCCCGCTGCGATCGATGCTGTGCTGTGCGTGTGCGTTGAGTGAGCGGGAGATGCGCCGGAGTGTCGGCCGAGCGCCTCCCTACCCATAGAGGGGCCGGAAACGGCGGCGGAACGTAGGCGCTGCGCCTCGCGGGGCAACCCTGTGCCCCGCAGGTGCGGGGTCGGACTTGCGAACTTGCGAAGTTGGATAGGAAGGGCGCGTTACGCGAGCGCGTCCCCGACGGCGATTCCCGCCTCGGCAGCGTTCGCCTTCCCGCCCGCGCCCACCCTCAACTTCGCGACGCTCAGCACGCCGCCGCGCGCGGCGATGCGCGCGCCCTTCGCGTCGAGACCGATCACGGTGCCGGGCGGCGCGCTGAAGTCGAAGCCCTCCGCGAGCGTGCAGCCGAACAGGCGGACGACCTCCGCGCCGCGCCGCGCGTGCGCGCCGGGGTTCGGATCGCAGCCGCGGACCAGACGATCGATCTCGGCGGCGCCGCGCGACCAATCGATCCGCGCGACCGCGTCGTCGACGAGGCCTTGGAAGCTCGCCCGCGACTCGTCCTGCGGCGTGAACGTCGCGGTGCCGTCCGCGACGCGCGCGACCGCCTCCACCATCGCCTCCACGCCGAGCGCATACAGCGACTCGAAGTAGAGGCTCGCCGCGGTGTGATGCGGGAGGATCGGCACCTGCCCCTTCTGCACCACGATCGGACCGGCGTCGACGCCGGCGTCGGGCTTGAACACCGTGACCCCGGCCTCGCGCTCGCCCGCGATGATCTGCCACGCGAGCGCGTTGCCGCCGCGGAACTTCGGCAGCAGCGAAGGATGGAAGCAGAGCGAGCCGAGGCGCGGGGCGTCGACGATCTCGGGCGGCAGGATCATCGTCACGAACGCGAGCACGTTCAGATCGGCATGCAGCGCGGCGTGCTCGGCGATGCGCGATGCGATCGGCTCGCCGGTCTTCTTGCGCATCGCCGCGTGCCGGAACAGCGCGAGCCCGCGCTTCTCGGCTTCCTCCGCGAGCGGGTCTGCCTTCGCGCCGGGCCTCGCCGGCGGCGCGTAGACGCCCGCGATCTGGTGGCCCGCCTCGAGCAGGCGCACCAGCACGTCGCGCCCGAACGGCGCCTGCCCGAAGTACGCGATCCGCAGCGCCATTCCGCTCCTCGAGTTTGCAAGGTTTGGGGTCAGACCCCAATCCTTGCGTTTCTCGCACGCTACCGCGCGCGCGAGCGATCTCCGATCGGGCCGCGCGGGGTCGCGGGCGCGCCGAACGCGAGCGTGTGCGGCGGGACGTCGCGCGTTACGACGGAGCGCGCGCCGATCACGCAGTGCGCGCCGATCGTGACGCCCGGCAGCACGGTCACGTCGGACGCGAGCCACGTGCACTCGCCGACCGCGACCGGCGCGGCGAAGCCCGGACGCGCGTCGTCGAGATCGTGCGTGAAGTCGTAGATGCGCGAGCCGGGACCGATCGACGCGCGCCGCTCGAACACGACCTCGCGCCGCGCGCTCACGCTGCAGCCGTTCAGCATCACCTCGGGGCCGACCACGATGCGCGCGCCCTCGAATGCGACCAACGTCACGGGCGCAGCCTCGGTGCGCAGCCACGCGTTCGGCGCGATCTCGATCTGGCCGCCGTCGTAGACGACCAGGCTCAACAGCCCGGGGCGATACTCGGTCGCCGCGTTGGCGCCGATCGTGAGCTTCGCGCCCGGCGTGAGGCTGATGCGCGCGACGCCGAAGCCGGGCGCCGCGCTCGCGTCGACCCGCAGGCCTCGATGGAGCCAGCGCAGTCCCGCGAGCCTCGCGCGCCCGTGGAGCGCGCGCAGGCGCATCCGGGCGATGCGGACCGCGCACCGCGCGTCCACGCGCGGTCGCTACTCGGTGACGGTCTGCGGACCCTCGCCGTCGCGCAGGCGGAACGTGATGAAGCCATGCGACGGATCGTACGGCGACAGCCCGACCTGCACGCGATCGCCCGGAATCACGCGGATGCGGAAGCGGCGCATGCGGCCGGAGAGCTGCGCCGTCACCGACTGTCCGCCGTCGAGCCCGATCTGATAGCGCCCGCCGCCGAGAATCTTCTCGACCGTGCCGGTCGCTTGGATCAAATCGTCACGCGCCAAGGTTTCTCCGGTTCGCGGCGCACCGACGAAGGTCGGGCGTTGAAAAGCGGCGCACCCTAGCGCCGTGAGTTTCGAGCTGCCATCGAGCCGAGCGGCGGATCACTCGGCGCCGAGCGCCGCGAGCGCCCAATAGCTGAGCGCGGCGATGCCGGCGGCGGCGGGGATCGTCATCAACCACGCCCAGACGATGCGCGTGGCGACGCCCCAGCGCACCGCCGAGAGCCGGCGCGTCGCGCCGACGCCGACGATCGCGCCGGTGATCGTGTGCGTCGTGCTGATGCCGACGCCGAGCGCGGTCGCGGTGAAGATCGCGACCGCGGCGCCCGTCTCGGCGGCGAAGCCGCTCACCGGCTGCAGCTTCGTGATCTTGCTGCCCATCGTGTGGATGATGCGCCAGCCGCCGGCGAGCGTGCCGAGACCGATCGCCGCGTGCGCGCTCAGGATCACCCAATAGGGCACGTCGAACGTCGCGAGGTAGCCGCCCGTCACGAGCACGCCCGTAATGATTCCCATCGTCTTCTGCGCGTCGTTCGCGCCATGCATCAGGCTGTAGAACGCGGCCGAGACGAGCTGCAGGTTGCGGAACCAGCCATCGACGCGGCGCGGCGGCGTACGGCGGAAGATCCAGTACAGCGCAGTCATCACGCCGAGCCCGACCGCGAGGCCGATCGCGGGCGCAACGACGATGAACACGAGCGTCTTCGTCCAGCCCGAGACGATGATCGCGTCGAAGCTCGCCTTGGCGACCGCCGCGCCGGCGTAGCCGCCGAACAGCGCGTGCGAGGAGCTGGTCGGCAGCCCGAAGAACCAAGTGATCAGGTCCCACGCGATCGCGCCGAACAGGCCGGCGCCGATCACGGCGAACGTCACGACGCCGAGATCGACCATGCCGGAGCCGACCGTCTTCGCGACGCCGGTGCCGAACAGGAACGCGGCGACGAAGTTCCAGAACGCGGCCCACGCGACCGCGCGCGCCGGAGAGAGCACGCGCGTCGAGACCACGGTCGCGATCGAGTTCGCGGCGTCGTGGAACCCGTTGATGACGTCGAACGCCAGCGCAGCGGTGATCGTGATGATGACGATCGCGGAGACGTCCATGGGCTGATCGTCTCAGGCGTGCTCGAGGACGACGCCCTCGATGATGTTGGCGACGTCCTCGCAGCGATCGGTGGCGGCCTCGAGGTTCTCGTAGATCTCCTTCCACTTGATCACCTCGATCGCGTCCTTGCTCTCCTTGAACAGGCGCGCGACCGCGCGGCGAAGGATCTGGTCGCCCTCGTTCTCCAGCCGGTTGAT
>DASTOI010000514.1:0-7228 GCA_035762585.1 Myxococcota bacterium | reverse complement strand
TTCGCGAGATAGTCCGCCGCGTCGTGCGCGCTCGCGCTCTTCATCGCGCGCTGCTCGACGCCGCCGCTCACGACCTGCACCTGCCCAAAAGCGCCGAACAAGACGTTCGTGAACGAGCGATTCATCGCGCGGCACATGATCACGCTGAGGATGAAGCCGGACGCGCCGTCGAGCGCGCCCGCGATGATCAGCAGCTGGTTCTCGAGCACGAAGCCCATCGCGACGGCCGCGAGGCCGGCGTACGAGTTCAGCAGCGAGATCACGGTGGGCATGTCGGCGCCGCCGATCGGGATGATCAGCAGCACGCCGAACGTGAGCGAGAGCGCGATCACGACGGGGAACAGGTAGGCCTTGGTCGGATCCGCGATCAGCGCGATGCCGGCGACGACGGCGATCGCGAGCAGCAGGAAGTTCACCGCGTTCTGGCCGCGATACGTGATCGGCCGCGTCGGGATCACCTCCTGGAGCTTCCCCGCCGCCATCAGCGAGCCGGTGAACGTGAGGAAGCCGAGCAGGACCTCGACCACGATCGCGCCGGTGCGGAACGAGGTGAGGTCGCCCTCGTGTAGCCAGATCAGGTACTTCGCGGTGCCGACGAGCCCCGCCGCGAGGCCGCCGAACGCGTGCGAGATCGCGGTTCGCTGCGGCACCGCGGTGAGCGGCACGCGCGAGAGCGGCACGCCGACCGCGATGCCCGCGAGCGCGGCGAGCCCGATCCACTGGAACGTGACGATTTCGGGATGGAGCAGCGTGCCGAAGATCGCGAGCGACATGCCGCCGACGCCCGCCGCGACGCCGCGCCGCGCGGTGGTGGGTCGATTCAGCCAGCGCAGCGAGAAGATGAACAGCGTCGCCGCAGCGAGGTAGCTGAGATGGGTGACGACGTCGCTCACGACTTCGGCCCCTTCTCCTTGAACATCTTCAGCATGCGGTCGGTGATCAGGAAGCCGCTGACGATGTTCGTCACCGACGCGAACACTGCGACGCCGCCGAGCACTGTCGTCAGCGTGTCCTTCTGCTCGCCGGCGATCAGGATCGAGCCCACGACGGCGATCGCCGAGATCGCGTTCGTGAGCGACATCAGCGGCGTGTGCAAGAGCCGCGAGACGTTCTGGATCACCGCGAAGCCGACGAACGTCGCGAGCATCAGCGCGAACAACATCGAGAACACGAGGTCTTGGTTCACGGAGCGCTCCCTGGGCGGGCCGACGGAGAAGTCGCGTCAGTTACCAGCGAGGGGAGGGGGGTGCAAGGCAGCGCGTTGAAACGCCGCGGCGGTGCTGGCAGTGTCTGTCCCTTCGCCCGCGCACGATTCGCGCGAGTCGACTCGAGGAGCCTCCATGTCGCAGATTCGTTTCGACGGCCGCGTCGCGGTGATCACCGGCGCCGGCGGCGGCCTCGGCCGCACCTACGCGCTCGAAATTGCGCGCCGCGGCGGACGCGTGGTCGTGAACGACCTCGGCGGCAAGCCGGACGGATCGGGCGCGAGCCACAGCATGGCCGACCAGGTGGTGAAGGAGATCGTCGAGGCCGGCGGGCAGGCGGTCGCCAACTACGACTCGGTCTCCACGCCCGAGGGCGGCGCCGCAATCGTCCAGACCGCGCTCGACCACTTCGGCCGCGCCGACATCGTGATCAACAACGCCGGGATCCTGCGCGACAAGACCTTCGCGAAGCTCGCGCCCGAAGAGCTCGAGATCGTGCTCGACGTGCACCTGAAGGGCGCGTTCTACGTGACGCAGCCCGCGTTCAAGGTGATGAAGGACAACGGCTACGGCCGCATCGTCTTCACCGCATCCGCGGCCGGCATCCTCGGCAACTTCGGGCAGACCAATTACGGCGCCGCGAAGATGGGGCTGGTCGGGCTCTCGAACGTGCTTGCGATCGAAGGCGCGAAGAACAACATCAAGAGCAACGTGATCGCTCCGATCGCGAACACGCGGCTCACGCAGGATTTGCTCGGGCCGATCGCGTCGAAGCTCGCGCCCGAGTTCGTGACGCCGCTCGTGCTCTATCTCGCGTCCGAGGGCTGCGAGCTGACGCACGAGATCTTCACGGTCGGCGGCGGGCGCTACGCGCGCTTCTTCGTCGGCATGAACGACGGCTGGGTGAAGCGCGGCGGCGAGCCCGCGACGGTCGAGGAGATCGCCGACCACATCGGCGAGATCCGCGATACGTCGCATTTCACGATTCCGAACGGCGTCGGCGACGAGCTGCGTGCCACGGCCCAGCTCTTCAAGTAGTCGCGCGCCCGCCCCAACAACTTCTTTCGAGGAGACGAAGGTGCCGATCAACCCCCAACAAGCGCTCGCCGCGACGTTTCCGAGCGCAGAAACCAGCTACGACGCCGACGACGTGATTCTCTATCACCTCGGCATCGGCGCCGGCGTCCCGCAGACCGACGCGAACGAGCTCGAGTACACGTACGAGAAGAACCTGAAGGTGCTGCCGAGCTTCGGCGTGATTCCGGTGTTCGGCGCGATGGGCGGCTCGCTGTTCAACACGCCCGGGCTGAAGTTCAACCCCGCAATGCTGCTGCATGGCGAGCAGGACATCGAGATCCACCGCCCGCTGCCGACCAGCGCGAAGCTCGCGAGCGAATCGCGCATAGCGGGCCTCTACGACAAGGGCAAGGCCGCGCTGGTCGTGTTCGAGGTGAAGACCAGCGAGAAGGGCGGCGCGCCGCTGTTCACGAACCGCTTCTCGCTGTTCCTGCGCGGCGAGGGCGGCTTCGGCGGCGACTCGGGCCCCAAGGTCGGCAACGAAGCGCCGCAGCGCGCGCCCGATCTCGTGGTCGAGTCGAAGACGCTTCCCCAACAAGCGCTGCTCTACCGCCTCTGCGGCGACAAGAACCCGCTCCACGCCGACCCGGGCTTCGCGAAGATGGGCGGCTTCGACACGCCGATCCTGCACGGGCTCTGCTCGTTCGGGATCGTCTGCAAGGCCGCGGTCGATCGCGCGCTCGGCGGCGACGTCGCGAAGGTGTCGCGTTATCAGGCGCGCTTCGCCGGCGTGTTCTTCCCGGGAGAGACGATGGTGACGTCGATCTGGAAGGAGCCGGGCAAGCTGCTGGTCGCGTCGTCCAGCAAGGAGCGCGGCGCGCCGGTGATCTCGAACGCGGCGCTGACGCTGCGGGCGTGACCCGAGCGCTCCGACCCAAGAGAGTCAAAGCGGATTCACCGCGGATGAGCGCCAGGACACGCTGCGTCGCTCGATTCATTGCAGCCGCATCGTTCCTCGCATCGCCCACGTTCGCGGACGAGTTTGTAATCGCGCGCGCGGTCGGCGAAGTCAGGGAGGCGCTTCTCGCGGGGCCCCTTTCCATCGCTCGCGCGGCGAAGCACAGCACCCCTATCTCGGATTCCGCATCCTTGGGCGCGCGCGCGACGTTTCCTACAGGCTCTTCACCGGAGGCCCGAGCCCGACGGACACATTTGAAGTCGTCCGAGTCGAGAGTTTCCCGAGACCGATCGAGGGCCAAATCTACGACCTCATCGATTCCGAGTTCGGTGGCGATCTCGAGGAGGAGGATGTGGACCGGGCGGTGCTTCGATTGCGGAACGCAGTGCGGATGCGAGAAGTCCACGCAAGCTCACGCGACTGTCCGTCGATCGTGGCTCTCCGCGAGAAGGCTGAGCCCCTGCGGGTCCCTACCGATCTGTTCTTCGGTGAAGGAGTTATCGCACCCCACGCCGACGTTCTGGAGCTTCATGGGCGGAGCGCGGTGGACGAGTTCTTCTGGAGATCTGTTGGTTCGAAGTCGAGGCTCGCGAAGTGGGCGGACCAGCTGAGTGCATCGGTCGACGCTGCGCTCTCCCGGTGCAAAGCCACTGAGTCCTGATAGGTCGCGCGTTCCAGGAACACCACGGACCTCGCGCGGTACTTCACGCCTGCGTCAGCTCGATCATCCGCTCGCAGCGCTCGAGCAGGTCGACGCTGCCGGACTTGATGCGCGAGGTGCGGCCCTCGACGTCGACCATGCGGCGCTCGATCCAAGACGCGGCGACGTCGAAGCGGCGCGGGTCGTGCTTCGCCTGCCGTAACAGCTCGGTCGCGACGATCACGCTGATCACGACCTCGGCCAACGACTGCGCGGAGAGCAGCGCGTAGCGCGGGTCCTTCACGAGCGCCCCGGCGGACTCGAGGATGCGCTGGATGCCGCCGCGCACGCGCTCGGCGTACGCCGCGAACGGCGGCTCGGCGAGCTCGGCGAGCTCGCGCGCCGCCTCGTCGAACACGACGCCGAGCGCGCCCTTGCCGATCTCCTTGAGCGCGAACGAGACCTGGATCTCGCTCGTGCCCTCGTAGATCGTCGTGATGATCGCGTCGTTGTGCAGCTTGCCGACCTCGGACTCGGCCATGAAGCCGATCCCGCCGTGCGCCTGGATCGCGTGGCGCGTGATCTCGACGCAGCTCTCCGTGGAGAGGTACTTCGCGAGCGGCGTCAGCAGCCGGATGCGCACGTCGTTGCGCTCCCAGATGCCCTCCCACCTCGCGCGCTCTTCGCCGCTCGGCTGCTCGCGCTCGAGGTAGGCGCGGATCGAGCGATTGCGGTCGATCAGCGCGCAGGTGCGGTAGAGCAGGGCGCGGCTGCCCTCGAGCGCGAGCACCATGCGCGCGAGGATGTTCTTCATCAGCGGCTGATCGCCGATCGGCATGCCGAACTGCTTGCGCTCGCGCGAATACTGGATGGCGGCGCTGAGCGCAGCCTCCGCGATGCCGACGCCCTGCGCCGCGACCCCGAGCCGGGCGTTGTTCATCAGCGTGAGCATCGCCTTGAAGCCGTCGCCCTTCTTGCCGACCAGGAACGCCTCGGCGCGCTCGAACCGGATCGCGGCCGTCGGCGAGCCGTGGATGCCGAGCTTCTCCTCGAGCCGTACGACGCGCACGCCGTTCGCGCGCCCGTCCGGCAGCACGCGCGGGCACAGGTAGAGCGAGAGCCCGCGCGTCGTCCCTTTCGACGCCTCGAACGTGTCGGCATCGCGCGCGAGCACGAGGTGCACCGGGCTGCCGCCGTTCGTGATGAAGATCTTGTCGCCGTCGAGGAAGGTCTTGCCGCCCTCGCTCGTCGCGCGCGTCGTGATGGCGCCGAGATCCGAGCCGGCCTGCGGCTCGGTCAGGTCCATCGCGCCCATCAGCTCGCCCTTCGCGAAGCCCGGCAGGTAGCGCTGCTTGAGCTCGTCGTTCGCGTAGAGCTGGATGTCCTCGGCGACGCCCGCCTGCAGGCCGAGAATGGTCATTAGGCTCGCATCTGCACGCGCGACCATCTGCAGGATGGTGTTCGTGACGAGCACGGGTAGGCCGAAGCCGCCGTACTGCTCGTCGACGCCGAACGAGACGAGCCCGGCCTTCGCGAGCGCCTCGTAGCCGCGCGCGATGTGCGGCGGGTACACGACGGCGCCGTTCTCGAGTCTCGCCTCCTGCGCCCAGCCCGCGCGCATCTCCGGCTCGAGCGACGCACACAGCTTCGCGGCGGTGTCGAGGATCTCGGCGAGCGCTTCGCGTTCGAGCTGCGGATCGACGTCCGCGCCCTTGCGCATCGTGAAGTACGTGTCCCAGTCGACTCCGTCTCTCAGGTAGAAGCGGATCGCGTCGCTCAGGTACGGGATCATCTCGATCCTCCTGCTCTGCTCGCTGCGCGGGCTCGGCGCCGCTGCGCGGCGCCGGATCGCTTACGGCGGCGAAGCGCCTTCGGTCTCGGTCGATCGCGCGCCGAAGTTGTGGTTCTCGTTCGAGCATGCAGCCGCTTCGCAAAGGGCGCGAGCCTTCACGCGGGAATCACGCGCACCGCGTGAGCCTGGGAGCGGGGCGCTCGGCAACGCGTGGCGCAGCCGCGCGCAAAGAGACACACACCGCCATCGGGGCGCACGTCGAAAGCCGCCGCGGAAGCGCGCTTCGAGCCTCGGAGCCCGCGCCGCTAGTACGCGCGGTGGAGACGCCTCGGCGCGCGGACGGCGCGGAGCATCCAGAGGGCGAACACGGTCGTGCCGATCACGCAGGCGAGCGCGAGCTCCGTCATCAGATTCTCCCCGGCAGTCGGCCGGCGGCGTTCCGGTCTCCGCGCCTTCTCGGCGGCGCCACACTGCTTGAG
The DNA here is from genome assembly GCA_035762585.1 of Myxococcota bacterium. GTDB lineage: Bacteria > Myxococcota_A > UBA9160 > UBA9160 > UBA6930 > VGRF01. The sequence continues at coordinate 1,137 of DASTOI010000514.1, read as the reverse complement.
ATACTTAGCATGCTTGGTATAGCGCGCAATCGAGTTTGCGAGACGACTCGCACGATGGACCTAGCGCGCTCGCGCGAGTGTGTCGGCGCTCACTGAAATGGCGTGAGCGGCGGGCGCCGCTGAAGGGGTGTGCGTCGGCTTGCCCCGATCGACGGGCCGGTTACCGTGCGCGCCGCTTCGCTCGAGGTTGCTCGATGTCTGCCAGGGTCTCTCACCGCTAGCTCGCCGGCCCCGCCGCCAGAGCTCACGCGTCTGCGCACTCGGTGCGCGCGCGCGCGCGCTCGCGGCGGAAGTGAGAGACCTCCGCTGCGCCGCCCCCCGCGGCGCGTTCGAGCAGACCATGTCACGCAGCTTCCGGCGCGATCCGGAGAACCCCGACGCGGGCGCTCCGCGCCACGAATCCGGCTCCGACACATTCCGGTGTCAGCACTGCCGCGCAGAGATCCCGCGCGGCGCGTTCGGCACCGACCACCGCAATCACTGCCCGTTCTGCCTGTGGAGCGTGCACGTCGACGAGCGCCCGGGCGATCGACGCTCCTCGTGCCGAGGCGGCATGGAGCCGATCGCGATCTGGGTGCGCCCCTCCGAGGAGTGGGCGCTCGTCCACCGCTGTGGCACATGCCACGTCGTGCGCGTGAACCGCATCGCCGGCGACGACAACGAGTACGCGCTGCTCTCGCTCGCCGCGAAGCCGATGGCGCTGCCGCCGTTTCCGGTGACGCGGCTCCGGAAGTAGGAAGGCCCGCACTGCCGCCCGGGCGTGTCACCAGGTTTCGGCGCCGAGCCGGGTAGCACGGGCGTGCGAGCTAGCGTGATCGGATGTCCGCGCCGGCAGACGCCCTCGCTCCGTTCAGCGCTGCGGCGCGCGCTTGGTTCGGCGTCGCGTTCGCGGCGGCGACGCCGGTGCAGCGCGACGGCTGGGCGCGGATTGCAGCGGGCGAGCACGCGCTCTTGCTCGCGCCGACCGGCAGCGGGAAGACGCTCGCGGCGTTCTTCTACGCGATCGATCAGCTAGGAAGCGCGCGATCGGACGCAGCTCTAGGGAGCGCGCGATCGGACGCGGCTCGAGAAGCGCAAGCCGTCCAGCGGCGCGAAGCGCCGCAGACGGCGCGCAGCGAGGCGAAGCCGAGCGGAGAG
>DASTOI010000513.1:0-3954 GCA_035762585.1 Myxococcota bacterium | reverse complement strand
GCGACACACAGCTCCGCACTCCCATCCGCTCGAATGCAGCGGCCTGCGCGCCGGCGGATCAGCGGCGGCGCAGCCGCCCGCTGCATCCGCCGAGCGCAGCCGCGGGCGCCCCCACGCCACTCTCGAGCGAGGCGCCCCATGAACGAGCAGCGCCCCGCAAATCTCCCCAGCCACCTGGCAATCATCATGGACGGAAACGGCCGCTGGGCCGAATCCCGCGGCCTCCCCCGCACCGACGGCCACCGCGCCGGCATGGAGACCGTCCGCGAGATCGTGCGCGCCTCCCGCGAGCTCGGCGTGAAGTGGCTCACGCTCTACGCGTTCTCGTCGGAGAACTGGAATCGCCCCAAGGCCGAGGTCGACTTCCTGATGCGCTTGCCCGAGGAGTTCTTCGAGAAGGAGCTGCCCGAGGCGATCGACAAGAACGTGCGCATCCTCGCGATCGGGCGCCGCGAGCGCCTGCCCGCCGGGGTGCGCGGCTCGCTCGAGAACGCGATCGCGCGCACCGCGCACTGCACCGGGATGCGGCTCGTGTTCGCGCTCAGCTACGGCGCGCGCGGCGAACTGGTCGAGGCCGCGCGCCGCCTGCTGCGCGACGCCGAGCTCGGCCGCGTGACGCCCGAGGCGCTCACCGAGAAATCGTTCGCGCAGTACCTCGATGAGCCCGAAATGCCCGACGTCGACCTACTGATCCGCACCGGCGGCGAGTACCGCGTCTCGAACTTCCTGCTCTGGCAGATCGCGTACGCGGAGATCTACACGAGCGACGCGATGTGGCCGGAGTTCGGGCGCGATCGCCTCGAGCGCGCGCTCGCCGAGTACGCGCGCCGCGAGCGCCGCTTCGGGCTGACCAGCGCGCAGGTGCGCGGCAGCCGCGACGAGATCGCGTCGTGAAGCGGATCGCGCTGCTCGGCAGCACCGGCTCGATCGGCGAGCAGACGCTCGCGGTCGTCGCGGAGTTCCCCGAGCGTTATCAGGTGACGGCGCTCGCCGCGGGCAAGCGGATCGAGAAGCTCGCGGAGCAGGTGCGGCGCTTTCGGCCGCAGCTCGTCGCGGTCGCCGACGACGCGGGCGCGCGCGCGCTGCGCGCGCAGCTCGGCGCCGAGACGCCGGCGCTCGCGGTCGGCGCGGCCGGCCTGATCGCGGTCGCCGAGGCGCCCGCCGACACCGTCGTCTCCGCGCTGGTCGGCGCGGTCGGCCTCGCGCCGACGCTCGCCGCGATCCGAATGCGCCGCGAGATCGCGCTCGCGAACAAGGAAGTGCTCGTGATGGCGGGCGCGCTCGTGCGCCGTGAGCTGGAACGCCACGCCGTGAAACTCCTGCCGGTCGACTCGGAGCACAGCGGCGCGTTCCAGGCGCTCGCTGGCCAGCGCCGCGAGGACGTCGCGAAGCTCACGCTCACAGCGTCGGGCGGCCCGTTCCGCACCTGGAGCGCCGAGCGCATGGAGCGCGCCACCGTCGCCGAGGCGCTGAAGCATCCGAACTGGGCGATGGGCCCGAAGATCACGATCGACTCGGCGACGCTCGCGAACAAGGCGCTCGAGGTGATCGAGGCGCGCTGGCTGTTCGACCTGCCGGCGGAGAAGCTCGGCGTGGTCGTCCATCCGCAATCGATCGTGCACGCGCTCGTCGAGTACGCCGACGGATCGGTGCTCGCGCAGCTGGGGATGCCCGACATGCGCGTGCCGATCTCGCTCGCGCTCGCGTGGCCCGAGCGCCTGCCGCTCGCGCTGCCGCGGCTCGACCTCGCGCAGATCCGCCAGCTCGACTTCGAGCCGCCGGATCCGAAGCGCTTCCCGTGCCTCGAGCTCGCATGGGCGGCGCTCGCCGGCGGAGAAGCGGCGCCGGCGGTCCTCAACGCCGCGAACGAGGTCGCGGTCGCGGCCTTCCTCGCGGGCGAGATCCCGTTCCCGGCGATCGCGCGCATCGACGCGCGCGTGCTCGAGCGCCACCTCGCGGCGGGGGGCGGCTCACTCGGTAGCTTGGACGACGTGCTCGCCATCGATGCGGAGGCCCGCCGTCGCGCGCGAGAGTCCGCGGAGGAGATGCGCGCATGAGCGGAATCGACGCCGCGAACCTGCTCGCAGTGACCCCCTCGTCGCGTCCATTGCCGGAGGAAGCATGAGCTGGCTCGCCAACGTCGTGAACTGGGTGCTGCCGTTCATGCTCGTGCTCGGCGTGCTCGTCACTTTGCATGAGCTCGGCCATTTCCTGGCCGCGCGCGCGTGCGGCGTGCGCGTACTGAAGTTCTCGATCGGCTTCGGCAGCGCGATCGGCTTCGGGCGCTGGCGGCTGCGCTGGCTCCGGAACGGCACCGAGTTCGTGGTCGCGTGGATTCCGCTCGGCGGCTACGTGAAGATGCTGGGCGAGAACCTCGACGAGCAGGACGGGCCTGCGGCGCGCGCCGACCGCGCGCACTCGCTGCCCGCGGCGTCGCTCTGGCGCAAGCTGACGATCGTGCTCGCCGGCCCGGCGATGAACCTCGCGTTGCCGGTCGCGGTCTTCCTCGGCCTGCTCTGGGTCGGGGCGCCGCGCGAGGCGGCGGTCGTCGGCAGCGTCGAGCGCGGTTCGCCGGCCGAGGCCGCCGGGCTTCGCCCGGGCGATGGCGTGGTCGCGGTCGACGGACGGCCGGTGCACGGCTGGAGCGACGTGCAGGCCGCGGTGCAAGCCCGGCCGGGCAGCGCGGTTCGGCTCACGATCGAGCGCGGCGATGCGGCGCAGGAGCTCGCGGTGCGCGCGGAGACGCGCAGCGGCTTCGACATCGCAGGCATTCCCGGCGACGTCGGCTGGATCGGCGCGCATCATGAGCGCCAGCTCGCGGTCGTCGCGGTTGCGTCGCCGGAGAGTGCGGCCGCGCGCGCCGGGCTGCGCTCGGGCGATCGCATCGTGGCCGTGAACGGCGAGCCGTCCGAGGAGTGGTTCGCGTTCGAGGCGAAGTACGCCGCGGCGCAGGGCGACGCCGTGCTGCGCGTCGCGCGTGGCCAGCCGCCCGTCGAGAGCGACGTCCGCGTGCCGGCGCTCGGCAGCGCCGACGCTCTGGGCGTGAGCACCGCGGTCGTCGTCACCGAGGTCACGCCGGACAGCCCGGCCGCAAAGGCCGGCATCCTGCCGGGCGACGTGCTCGTGGCGATCGACGGCCACGCGGTCGGCAGCTTCCAGACGTTCATGGACACCGTTCGCGGCAGTAAAGGCCGCACGCTCGCGATCGAGCTCACGCGCGCCGGCGCCACGAAGAAGCTCTCGGTCACGCCCGCGAAGCTACGCACCGAGCTCGCGCCGGGGCTGTTCGAGGACGTGTATCGCGTCGGGATCGCAGCCAATGTCGGCCTTGCGCGGGGCGCGATGGTGATCGAGCGCGTGCGCAACCCGCTCATCGCGCTGCCGCGCGCGGTTCAGCTGACCGCCAACGAGATGCGGCGCTTCTTCGCCGGCCTCGGCCACATGGTCTCGGGCCGCATCGGCCGCGACGCGATCGGCGGCCCGATCGAGATCGCGCGCCAGTCGAAGGTCGCATGGGATCTCGGCTGGCCGTACTTCATTCAGCTGTTCGTGCTGATCAGCATCAACCTCGGGATCCTGAACCTGCTGCCGATCCCGGTTCTCGATGGCGGCCAGGCCGTGATCTACACGCTCGAGGCCGCGCTGCGCGACCGCTTCACGCTGCGCGCGCGCGAGATCGCGCAGACGGTCGGGCTCGCGCTCTTGATGACGCTGATGGTGTTCGCGCTCTACAACGACATCACCAAGCACGTGGTCGGCTTCTTCAGAAATCTCTGACGTGCCGGTCCGGTCATTATTGGCGATCGAGAGCGCGACGCGCGTGTGCTCGGTGGCGCTCGCGCGCGCGGGCGAGGTCGTCGCGGAGCGCGCGAACGACGACGCGCGGCTCCACTCCGAGCGGCTGCTGCCGCTGATCGACGAGCTGCTCGCGAGCGCCGGCGTGCCGCTCGCGGA
>DASTOI010000512.1:0-4340 GCA_035762585.1 Myxococcota bacterium | reverse complement strand
GCTCGGGCTCGCGAGCCAGCTCGCGCGCGGCTGGGGCGAGCCCGGTCTCGCGAAGGACGTGATGGCCGCGTGGCCGCTCCCGCTGCTCTTGTTCTCGCTCGTCGCGTTCGGCGTGTTCGCGCGCGTCCGCGCGTACGAGATCGCGATCGAAGGCGGCAAGGAGGCGCTCGCAGTCGCGGTCCGCATCGCGCCGTACATGGTGATGATCCTGGTCGCGATCGGGATGTTCCGCGCGTCGGGCGCGCTCGACGGGTTGATCGCGCTGATCGACCCGCTCACGTCGCGCATCGGCGTGCCCGGCTCGGTGCTGCCGCTGATGCTGATGAAGCCGCTCTCCGGCTCCGGCGCGCTCGGGGTGCTGACCGACACGCTGAAGACAGAGGGCCCCTACAGCTACGCGGGCTTTCTCGCGTCCGCGGTCAACGGCTCGACCGAGACCACCTTCTACGTGCTCGCCGTCTACCTCGGCGTGATCGGCGTGAAGAACTCGCGCTACATCCTGCCGGCGTGCTTGTTAGGAGACGCCGCCGGCTACGCGGGCGCCGTGCTCGCGACGCAGCTGCTCTACCCGGGCGCGGTGTGACGCCTGCGGTGGGCGAGAGCGAGGCGCGCATCGCGGCCCTCGTGCGCGGCCGGCTCGGAGAGGAGATCGCGAGCGTGGAGCCGCTCGCCGGCGGGCTCGGGCTGCGCCGCTTCTTCCGCGTGCGCAGCGCGAGCGGGCGCAGCGCGATCGCGCGCGTCGAGGCCGAGGAGGATCCTGCAGGCCGGCCGCCGGGCATTCCGCCGGAGCCGCCGCTCGAGCCGGTCCGCGCGCTGCTCGAGCGCGCCGGGCTGCCGGTGCCGAGGTCGCTCGGCCGCGCGCAGGGCGTCGATCTGCTCGAAGACTTCGGCGACGAGTCGCTCGCGTCGTTCGCTGCGAGCGCGCCCGCGCCGGACACGGAGCGCCTCGTCGCGCGCGCGCTCGATCTGCTGCCGCGCCTCCAGCGCATCGGCGACGACGCCTCGGGCGTGGAGGCTTTCGCGCGCCGCCTCGACGCGCCCTACTTCGCGTACAAGGCCGATTTATTCGCGCGCTACAGCCTCCCCGACGCGCTCGGGCGCGCGGCGCGAGCGAGCGAAGACGCCGCGCTGCGCGAGGCGTTCGCGTGGATCGGCGAGCAGGCGACGCGCGCGCCGCAGCGGCTCTCGCACCGCGACTTCCAGAGCCAGAACCTGCTCGTCCGCGCGGACGGCGCGCTCGGGCTGATCGACCTGCAGGGAGCGTTCCTCGCGCCGCCGGAGTACGACCTCGTCTGCTTGTTACGCGATTCCTACCTCGAGCTCGACGAGCGCTTCGTCGCGAGCGAGCTCGCGCGCGTGCGGCCCGCGCTGCCGGACGCGCCGAGCCCGAGCGAGCTCGAGGCGCGCTTCGAGCTGCTCACGCTGACGCGCAAGGGAAAGGACCACGCGCGCTTCCTGTACGCGGCGAAGGAGCGCGGCGACGCGCGTTATCAGGCGTTCGCGCCGCGCACCGCGCGCGTGCTCGCGCGCGCGTCGCAGCGCGCGGCCGGCTACGACGCGCGCATCGCGCGCCTCGCCGAGCTGCTCGCGCGCTGGGCGGAGCCGTGATGCGCGGCATGATCGTCGCGGCCGGCCTCGGGACGCGAATGCGCCCGCTCACGGATTGGCTGCCCAAGCCGGCCGTCCCGGTGCGCGGGCTGCCGCTGATCGCTTACGGCCTCGAGCTGCTCGCGTCGGCCGGCGTGTCCGAGGCGGTGATCAATGTTCATCACCTCGCGGATCGCCTGATCGAAGCCGTCGAGCGCTGCTGCCCCCCCAAACTGGGGATTCGCTTTTCGCACGAACGTGACTTGCTTCACACTGGCGGCGCGATTCGCCGCGTAGCTTCGTTCCTTCGCGAGAGTGAGACCTGCGTGATCCTCGGCGGCGACATGATCGTCGATCTCGATCTGCTTGCGCTGGTCCGCGCGCATCATGACTCCGGACGCGCGATCACTGCGGCGCTCGCGGACGATTCGCGGATCGCGAGCTTCGGCTCGCTGGGGCTCGACGCCGCCGGAAATCTCCGCCGCGTCGGCCGGCGGCTCGATCTCGGCGGGGAGACGCAGCGCGGGCTCTACACGTGGGTGAACGTGCTCTCGGCGCGCGCGTTCCATTCGCTCCCGGAGCGCGAGGTGTTCAACCATCTCGAGGATTGGTGGGGTCCGCTCGCGGCGCAGTCGCCCGAGGACGTCGGCGGCGCGCTGCTCGGCGCCGGCGACTGCGCGTGGACGCCGGTCGGGACGCCCGCCGAATATCTGGACGCGAACTTCGCGCTTCCCGCGCTGCGCTATTTCGACGCGGATGCGAAGGCGCGCGCGCTCGGCGCGAGGCTCGACGCTCGGGTCGTCGCGAGCCCGGGGGCCGTGGTCGAGCCCGGCGCGCAGCTGGAGCGCGTCGTCGTGTGGCCGGGCGAGCGCGTGCCGGCGAGCGCGCGGGCGTCTCAGGGAGTCTTCGCCGGCGGCCGATTCGTCGCGTGCGCCTCGGACCAGGAGGAAGCGTGAGCGAGCTCGTGCTGATCGGCACCAGTGATCACTTCAGCTCCGGCGCGCGCCGGCAGTCGGCCTATCTCCTCCGCGCGCCGTCCGGAACGGCGCTGATCGATTGTGGGCAGACCACGCTGCACGGGATGGAGGCGCTCGGCATCTCGCGCGACGAGATCGACGCGATCGCGGTCTCTCACTTCCACGCCGATCACTTCGGCGGGATTCCGTCGTTCCTGCTCGCGACGCTGTACGAGGACGCCCGCAAGAAGCCGCTCCTGATCGCCGGGCCGACCGGCGTCGAAGAGCGCATCCGGCGCGCCGCGCGCGCGAATGGACATCCGCTAGAGGAGCACCACTTCCGCTACGCGCTGCGCTTCGTCGAGCTGCGCGCCGGCACGGCGCCCGCGGAGATCGGGCCGATGAGCGTGCAGGTGTTCGAGACGCGTCACTCGCCCGACTCCTGCCCGCACGGGATGCTGATCGACTGCGGCGCGCGCCGGATCGCGTACTCGGGCGACACCGGCTGGTTCGACGCGCTGCCCGAGATCGTCGCGGGCGCCGACCTATTCCTGTGCGACTGCACGCAGCTCCGGCCGAACTATCCGCTCCACCTGAGCCTCGACGAGCTCGCCGAGAAGCGAGCGCGCTTCGACTGCGGGCAGTTCGTGCTCACGCACCTCGGCCGCGAGATGCGCGAGCTCAGCGGCGCCGAGGGCTTCTCGATCGCGGACGACGGGCTCGCGTTCAAGGTTTGAGGAGCGCCACGGGCGCCGCGCCGAGCGCAATCTCTCCCAACACGCGCGCCGCCGACGAGCCGGTGCATTGCGGCAAGTGATTGGGGATGCCGAGCAGCGCGTTGCGCGCGAGCAGCGAGAAAGCCATCGCCTCGGCCGCGGCCGCCGGCACGCCGGCGGCTTCGGTCGGCTCGACGCGCGCGCCGGTGAAGTGACGCGCGAGCGCCGCCATCACCGCGGGATTTTTCGCGCCGCCGCCGCCGACGAGCACGCGCTCCGGCGTTCCCGGAAGAAAATCCCGCACCGCGCGCGCCACCGCGGCGGCGGTCCCCTCGACGAGCGTCGCGAGCAAGTCTGCCGGCGCGCTCGCGAAACGCTTCGCGAGCGCTTCCGCCTCGGCGATCCCGTAGCGCTCGCGGCCGGTGGACTTCGGCGGCCGGCGCGCGAGGAACGGATCGGCGAGCAGCTCGTCCAGCAGCTCGGGCATCACGCGACCGCTGCGCGCGCGCGCGCCGTCGCGATCGAAGCGCTCGGCGCCGCCCGTCAGCGTCGCGACGACACCGTCGAGCAGCGAGTTCGCGGGGCCGACGTCGAACGCGACCACGTCCTCGCCACGCCCGCCGCGCGGGAGCCAGGTGATGTTCGCGATGCCGCCGAGATTGAGGACGAGGCGCGCCTCGTCCGGATCTCCTAGCGCGGCCCAGTGGAAGTAAGGCGCGAGCGGTGCGCCTTCTCCGCCCGCCGCGACGTCGCGCGGCCGGAAGTCTGCGACCACGGTGCAGCCGGTGCGCTCCGCGATCACCGAGGGGTCCCCGATCTGAAGCGTCGCGCGCAGCTCGGGGTGATGGGCGACGGTCTGGCCGTGCGACCCGATCGCATCGATCGCCGCGAGCGGCACGCCGGCGGCTTCGGCGGCGCTGCGCGCCGCTGCGGCGAAGCGCTCGCCGAGCGCGACGTCGAGCGCCGCGAGCTCGCGCAGCGCGTCGCCGCCCGGGACGCGGCCCGCGGCGAGGCGGTGGATGCGTGCTTGGAGCTCCGGCTCGAAGCGGCTCTCGACGTGCGCGAGTAGCCGAAACGGGCG
>DASTOI010000511.1:0-6055 GCA_035762585.1 Myxococcota bacterium | reverse complement strand
CACAGCTCGCTCGCGTGCAAGCGGATCGCCGCGCGCGCGGCCGCCGGCTCTATCTCGCGGGCGACTACTTGAACGCGGCGACGCTCGAAGGCGCGGCGGCGTCGGGCATTCGCGCCGGGAACGCGGCGTGCGCCGATTTCTCGCTCGCGGCGGAGGAGCCCTCCGCAGCCGCGCGATAGCGCCCGTGCATCCGATCAAGTGAACCCCCCGCCGGACCGACGAGAAACGCCGGCCGGAGGGACGCCGAGCGTGAGCAGATTCGAGCCTGCTACGGGCGCGCGCGGTCGGCGGCGGCTGACGCTCGTCGTCCGCTTGACCGTCGCGTTCGCCGCGATGGCGCTGTTCTCGGCAGTGCTCGCAGTGGTCGTCCAAGAGCGCACGCTCTCGCGCGATCTGCGGCGCGCAGCCGAGGAGCGCCTCGCACGCGCGGCGCGCGCTGCGGAGCGGGTCGCGCTCGGACGCCTCCACACGCTCGAGGAGCGCTACCGCGCGGTCGCGAGCACGCCGCAGCTGCGCGCGACGCTCGAGCTCTCCGACGCGCCGACGCTCACGTTCCTCGGTGAGCAGCTTCGCGCGGCGCAGGGCGCCGCCGCGATCGAGCTGCGCGACTCCGCCGGCGGCTTCAGCGTCCGCGTCGGAGATGCGGCGGTCGCGACGGCCGCGCTCCGCGAGCCCACGCCGAGCCTGTTCGCAGTCCGCGATCGCCTGTTCGCGGCGATCTCCGTGCCGCTCGAAACGGCCGGCGCGCAGGTCGGAACGTTGATCGCGGTCGAGCCGATCGAGGCGGCCGAGCTCGAGAATTGGTCGGAGCTTTGCGGGGCCGAGGTGAAGTTCGGGTCGGCGGGTTCGAGCAGCCGCCAGCTCGCGCAGCCGCTGCACGGGATCGGCACGGCCGACCTCGCGGTGACGGCGGATCTCGCGGCCGAGCGCGCCGCACTCGCGGCCGTGCGGACGCGCCTCGCGCTCGCGGGTCTCGCTGCGCTCGCGATCGCGGTCGTCGGCTGCGTCGCGCTCGCGCGCAGCCTCGTGAAGCCGATCCGCGCGATCCACGACGGCGTCGACCGCGTGCGCGCGGGCGATTTCACGGTGCGGCTCGCGAGCGCGCGCGGCGACGAGATCGGCGACGTCGCGCGCGGGATCGACTTGATGGTCGAGCACATCCGTCGCTCCCATCAGGCGCTCGACGAGCGCGTCGCGGAGCTGCGGCGCAGCCAGCAGCACCTCGCGACCGCGCAGCGACTCGCGCGCGTCGGGAGCTTCGAGCTCGAGGTGGCGTCCGGGCGGGTCGCCGGGACGCCCGAGTTCTGGGCGCTGTTCGGCATCGCGGATCCTGATAAGGGCGAGACCGCCGACGCGCTGCTCGCGCGCATCCATCCCGACGATCGCAGCGGAGTCGCAGAGGCGGCGCACGCGTGCCTCGAGAGCGGCATGAGCGCGCATCTCGATCACCGGCTCGTGCTCGGCGAAGGCGCCGAGCGGTTCTGTCATCTGCAGCTCCAGCGCATCGAGCGCGACGGCGAGATCCGCCTCGAGGGGACGCTCCAGGACGTGAGCGAGCGGCGCCGCGCGGACGAGCAGATCCGCTTCCTCGCGTATCACGACGGCCTCACCGGCCTCGGCAATCGCCGCCTGTTCACCGAGCGCATGGAGCTCGCGATCGCGCAGGCGCGCCGGCGCAGCCTCGGTGTCGGCGTGCTGTTCCTCGACCTCGACCACTTCAAGCGCATCAACGACACGCTCGGCCACAGCGTCGGCGACGAGCTGCTGCGCGGCGTCGCGGATCGGCTCGTCACCTCGGTGCGCGAAGGCGACACGGTCGCGCGCAGCGAAGAGCACGCGGACACCGCGGTCTCGCGGCTCGGCGGCGACGAGTTCATCGTGCTGATCAGCGACGTCGTCGATCCGAGCGATCTCGCCGCCGTCGCGCAGCGCATCCTCTCGGCGCTCGCGCGTCCGTTCCAGCTGAGCGGCCACGAGCTCGTGGTCGGCGCGAGCATCGGCATCGCGAGCTGGCCGGCCGACGGCGTGAACATCGACGCGCTGCTCTCGAACGCGGACTCGGCGATGTATCACGCGAAGTCGAGCGGGCGGAACGGCTACCAGTTCTACGACCAGTCGATGAACGCGTCCGCGTATCGACGGCTGCGGCTCGAAGCGCGGCTGCGCCTCGCGCTCGAGCGCGGCGAGCTCGCGCTCCATTACCAGCCCAAGGTCGCGCCCGGCAGCGGCCGGATCGCCGGCTTCGAGGCGCTCGCGCGCTGGCAGGACGAGGAGCTCGGCAGCGTCCCGCCGGCCGAGTTCATCCCGGTCGCCGAGCAGACTGGGCTGATCGCGACGCTCGGGCGCTGGTCGCTGCGCGCGACCTGCGAGCAGATCGTCGCTTGGGAGCGCGCGCTCGGGCCGCTCGACCTGCGCGTGTCGTTCAACCTCTCGCCGCGCGAGTTCCAGCCCGGCATCGCGCGCGAGATGATCTCGCTGATCGAGCAGGTCGGCGTGAGCCCGGCGCGGCTCCAAGTCGAGATCACCGAGAGCCTGATTCTGCGCGACGAAGACGCGGTGATCGCGGCGCTCGAAGAGCTGCGCGAGCACGGCCTCTCGATCGCGCTCGACGATTTCGGCACCGGCTACTCGTCGCTCAACTATCTGCGCCGCCTGCCGGTCGACACGCTGAAGATCGACCGCTCGTTCATCGCGCCGATCGCGCGCAGCCCGAGCGCGGGCGCGCTGACGCGCTCGATCATCGCGCTCGGCAAAGCGCTGGGCCTGCGCGTCGTGGCCGAAGGCGTCGAGGCGCCGGATCAGCAGGCGCTGCTTCACGAATGGGGCTGCGACGAGATCCAGGGCTTCGTGATCTCGCCCGCGCTGCGTCCCGAGGACGCGCTCGCGCGGCTCCGCGCCGATCGCGCGAGCTAATCCGTCAGCGCGTTTCGCCGAGCACGAGTGCGAGCACGACGTCGTCGCCCGGCGCGAGCGCGATCTCTCGGACGAGCTCGGGGAGGCGCTCGCTCCAGACGCGCACGCGGTGGCGCCCCGGTGGAACGGACGCGATTCGGAACCCGCCGGACGAGCCGACGACCGCGAACAGCGGCGTCGGCGCGACGAAGATCAGCCCGTTCATCTGGTCATGAATCGAGCAGTAGAGACGCACCGGCCCCGCGTGCTCGAAGCGCAGCAGCTTCGATTCGCCGGAGCGGTAGAGGCCGAGATCGAAGTCGTTCGGCTTCGAGTACGAGAACACGTTGTGGAAGATCGTGTCGTCGTTGGGCATTCGGACGCCCTGGCCGGCGGACACGACCAGAAAGCTCGGCTCGAAGCGCGCGCCGTGTTGGCGCAGCGTCGCCGGCTCGCGCGGCGGATCGGCGCGCTGTCCGTCGAGCGGCTCGAGGTAGACGACGAGCGGCGCCACGTCGGCGAGCGCGAGCCGGCCGAGCGCGAGCGAGACGCGGCCCGAGAGCGAGGCTTCGGCGCCGGCGCCCTGCGCCGCGCCGAGCCATAACAAGCAGCCGAGCGCCGCCGCGAGCCGCATCAGAACTGGACGCCGAGCTCGAGCGCGAAGCCGTCGGCGTCGCGGGCCGCGTCCTCGAGCGCGGACGGAACGCCGCGCACGAGGTCGATGTCGCGCAGCGAGTACTCGGCGCGGAGCGCCGCGAGCCCGCCAAGCTGCCAGCCGAGCACGACGGTGTACGCCGAGTAGCGGCGCATGTTGTATCCGAGCGTTCCCACGTAATCGATCGAGAGCAGATAGCCGCGGCCGGCGTCGTCGGTGCCGATCCCGTCGGCGCGGACGCCGAAAAACGCGGGCGCGAGCTCCGGCCGCAGCAGCGCGCCGCGCAGCACCAGCTCGGCGATCCAGTAATGAAGCCTGCGGTCGTAGGTCGCCGCGTCGCGCGAGTCGAGCGCATAGCGCCCCCCGCCGAGCCACAGCCGGACCTCGTCGCGCGGCGTCCACACGACGTCGCCGCCGGCGAGCCATGTCGAATCGATGCGGGCGGCGCTTGGAGCAGCCGGCGCGCCGTCGATCCAGATCGGAACGCTCCCCATCGCGCCGATCGGCGTCGCCCACGTTTCTCCGAGCCAGAGCGCGCCGCCGCCGCTGCCGATCTCGCCGCCGTACAGCCCCGAGGCGCTGATGCGCAGCCAGTCGCGCGGGCGGAGCCAAAGCTTCAGCGTCGCTTGCTCGCCCCCGCCCTCGTCGAACGAGAGCGGCGTCTCGCCGTTCGTCAGCGACGCGACGTAGCCGAAGCGCTCCGATTCCGACGCGCCATAGAGCATCACGCCCTCGTCCCACCACCACGGCCCGCCGAGCGGCTTGCTGATGAACGGGTCCGAGCCGAGCGCTCGGCCGTAGCGCGGGTAGAGCTCGCCGATCGGAATCTGGAAACGCCCTGGGCGGAGGTTCAGCCACGGGCTCCCGCCGATGCCCTGGAGGTCGACGTAGAGGTCGCCGACGTCGTTGAACAGCTCGCCGCGGCGGACGAGGTTCCACTCGAAGCTGAAGCCGACGTTTCGCACGAGCGGCCGTGCGCCGGCGCGCAGATCCTCCGCGAGCTCGGCGTCGAGGAAGAACCGTGCGTCGCGGACGCTCGCGCCGATGTCGTTCGTGTCGCTTCCGTCCCCGCCGCCGAACCAGCCGACGCGCGCGGCGGCCGACAGCGTGATCGGGAGCTCGCCGTGCGACGCCGCGAGCGGAGCCCCCGAACGCGGCGCAGCGGGCTCTGCCTGCGCGAGGCGCGCCTCGAGCTCCGCGACGCGAAGTTCGAGCGCCTCGATGCGTGCCGCGTCATCAGCGTGCGCGACCGCTGCGAGTAGCCCGAACGCGAGGACGGCTCCGGCGCGCGCGCTCACGGCTCCGCTCCAGCGGCGCGATCGACACCGATCTCGAGATCGACGCGCGTCGCCGCACCAGCCTCGAGGCGGACCGTATGGCCGGCGCTCGGAGGCAGCCGCGGATGCCACGCGCGCAGCTCGCGAACCTCGGGCGGAAGACCGTCCAGCTCGTAGCGACCGGCCGTGTTCGCAAGCGCGAAGGCTCCCGGCGAGACCCAGACGATTGCGGTTTCGCCAGCTCCACCGAGCACGTGCAGCAGAAGCTCGCCCGGGGCAGCGGGCGCGAGCTCGGTCGCCTCGCCCGGGGCGAGCTCACGAAGCCACGTGAGCGCGGGCGCCGAGACCACCTGTGCGATCGCAGTCCGGTTCGCGACGCGCAGCCGGTCGTTCACGCCGACCGCGGCGACGGTCGCGGACCAATGTGCGCCGTTCGCGCGCGCCTCGAGCATGAGCTCATGCGTTTGCGCCGTTCGCACCGGCGCGCCGGGCGCATACACCACCGCGAACGCCGGGTGGGAGTAGTCGAAGCGCTGGACGCCGAGCAGCCGGCGATCGGAGTAGCCGCCCTCCTCGGCCGGGAGCCCCGCCTTCGGCACGAGCCTCACGTAGCCCCACGCCGTCGCGCGGTCGGGCGAGGCGGTAGGCGGCGCGGCGACGCACGCGAGCAAGCAGCCGAGTGCGGCAATCGAGGCGCGTCTCTGCACCGAAGGCTCCCGCGGTTACGCGAGAAATTCGGCCGCCCCGGTGGTGGGCTGTAGGCCGCGCTGCTGGCTCGCGGCGCAAGCGGCGCGCGCGCGATCAGGCGAGGTAGGCGAGCGTCACGCCTTCGCCGCCCCGCCCAGCGCCCGGGGAGAAGCGCGCGACGTGCGGGAGGCGCCGCAGGTGCTCGCGCACCGCGCTCTGTAGCGCGCCGGTGCCTACGCCATGGATGATCTCGAGCGTCTCGCTGCTCGCGCGCGCGGCGTCGTCGAGCGCGCGCTCGAGCGCGGTGAGCGCCTCGTCGACGCGCAGACCGCGCAGGTCGACGCGCCGCGCGCTCGCGCCCTCGGGCAGCGTGTCGACGCGGATGAATCCGCGCGCGGGCGGCGTCGCGTCCGAGCCCGCCGGACGCAAGCGCTCCGCGTCGATCGCGACGCGCGCGCCGCCGAGCTGAACGAGCGCGCGACCGCTGCGATCCGGCAGCGCGACCAGCGTGCCGGAGGCGCCGCCGTCGACGCGCACCGCATCA
>DASTOI010000510.1:0-15219 GCA_035762585.1 Myxococcota bacterium | reverse complement strand
GCGCGATCGCGGCGCGGCTGGCGGACGCACTGCGCGACGCGCGCGAGTGCGAGCTGATCGCGCGCTTCGCGGCGCCGCTACCGGTCCACGTGATCGCGAACCGGCTCGGACTGCCGCCGGAGGACGTCCCACGCATCAAGGCGTGGAGCGACGCGTGGGTGGAGCCGCTCGGCTTCACGCTCTCGCGCGAGCGCGAGCTCGAGGTCGCGCAGCTCGGCATCGAGCTGCAGCGCTATCTCGCCGCGCACTTCGCCGAGCGCGAGCGCGAGCCACGCGAGGACATCCTCAGCGATCTCGTCCACGGCCGGCTGCCCGACGGCTCGCGCCTCTCGCCCGCCGACCGCATGGGCATTGCCGAGCACCTGCTCGTCGGCGGCCACGAGACCGCGACGAGCGCAATCGCGTCTGGGGTGTTGTTACTCGCGCGCGACGCGGAGCTGCAGCGCACGCTGCGCCGCGAGCCGGCGCTGCTGCGCGGCTTCGTCGAGGAGACGCTGCGGCTCGAGTCGCCGAGCCAGGGCTTCTTCCGCTACGCGGTGGCGGACGGCGAAGTGAACGGCGTCGCGATTCCGCGCGGCGCGATGGTGCACGTCCGCTTCGCCGCGGCGAACCGCGATCCCGAGCAGTTCCCGAATCCGGACGTGCTCGATCTGCGGCGCCCGAACGCGGGCTCGCACATGGCGTTCAGCCAGGGCGAGCATCACTGCATTGGCGCGCCGCTCGCGCGCCTCGAGCTGCAGCTCGCGTTCGCCGCGCTGCTCGAGCGTCTCGACGAGATCGCTCTCGCGCCCGGCTTCGTGCCCGAATACCTGCCGGGCCTCTCGCTGCGCACGCTGCGCGCGCTTCCCATCACCCATCGACCGCGTTCCTGAACAGGAGTCCGCCATGCGAGCCGGCGCCCCGCGCGCGACGCTGACCACCGAAGCCACCGAGCGGCTCGTCGCCGCGGCCGCCGCCAAGGCGCGCGAGCTCGAGATTCGCGTGCACATCGCGGTGATGGATTCGAGCGCGCAGCTGGTCGGCTGGCTCAGCTTCGAGGGCGCGCCGCGCATCGCCGCGCAGACCGCGCGCGACAAGGCGTTCACCGCGGTCAGCACCGGCATGTCGACGCTCGCGTGGAAGCGTTACGTCGAGAGCATTCCCGCGGACGAGCAGCGCATCATCGCGGGCATCGACGGCTACATCGCCGCCGACGGTGGCCATCCGATCCTCGAGGGCGGCCTGCTGTTAGGTGCGATCGGCGTCTCGGGGGCGGACCAGCAGCGCGACGCCGCGGTCGCGCTCGCCGCGATCGAAGCGCTCGGACTCTAGGAGGCCGACCCCGGATGCGCGATCACCGCACGCCGGAGGGTCCAACGCACACCGAGGCCACTGTTCGACTCCGCTCGGCTCCGCAGACTCCGTCTCGCTGCGCGCTTCGCTTGCCGGCGGCGTGATAGCTTCGCCGCCTCATCCGGAGGGACCCCATGCACTACCACGACACCGACGACCTGAAGCGCATGCGCGACCTGCGCACCGCCGCGCCCGCCGAGTTCGACGCGTGGCTGAACCTCGACAAGATCGTCGCGCGCGAAGACGGCGCGATCCCGCGCAGGATGCGCGAGCTGATCGCGATCGCGGTCGCGCACACGACACAGTGCGTCTACTGCATCGACGTGCACGTGAAGGCTGCGAAGAAGGCGGGCGCCACGCGCGAGGAAGTCGCCGAGGCGGTGCTGCTCGCGTCGGCGCTGCGCGCCGGCGGCGCCGCGGCGCACGGCTCGCTCGCGATGAAGTGTTACGACGGCGGGTGAACCGGCACCGCCACGCCGCTGAAGTCGCCGGTTTCACAGCCCCGGTGGCGGCGCCGGCAGCATCGCCTTCGCGACGGCGAGCGCACGCAGCTCTTGCGCGGGTAACGCGCCGGCCAAGAGGCACAGCACGTCGCCCTCGGCCCACGCGACGACGGTGATCTCTCCGCGCGTGAACGCGAAGAACGCGATGCCGCTCTCGACGAAGCGCACGGCGTCGGCCGGAAGCTCCGCCGCTCGCGCTGCCAGCATCGCGCAGAGCAGCGTGCGACCCGCGGCGTTTCGATAGACCACCTCGGCGGCCGGCCGACCTGCGAGCTCGGCGACCCCGCCGCCCGCGACCTCCCATCCGAGCATCCGCAAATCGAGCACGCGCGGTGTGAAATCGAGCGAGCCTCGCGCGAGGCGCTCGGCGACCCCGGCGGCAGCCTCCGGCGCCGTCGCCGCTTCGCTCGCGGCTCGCGCGTGCGCCGCCATGGCATCGGGAAGTTCCGCGCGCCACGACGCCCAGATCCACAGCACGACGGCCGCGGCGGCGCTGGACGCGATGGCGAGCAGCCAGCGCGAGCGGCGTGCCGGCGCTCGCTGCTCGCTGCGCCGCGCATCCACGCGGTCGAGCGCTGCGCGGATGCGCGCTTCGAACGCCGCGCTCGACGGCTCGTCGGCGCGGGTGAGCTCGCCGAGCGCCGCCTTCAGCGCGCTCACGCGCGCGACCTCGCGTTGGCAGTCCGCGCACGCCGCGACGTGCGCCGCCTCGCGATCGGCTTCCTCCGCGGCGAGCTCGCCGTCCACCAGCGCGTTCAGGGTCTCCGCGGTCGGGTGCGGTGAGCTCATGCTCGCCCCCGTAGCACCGGCGCGAGGTGCGCGAGCCTCCCGGCGAGCGCACGGCGCCCGCGCGAGAGGCGCGAGCGCAGCGTTCCGATCGCGCAGCCCGCGGCGCGCGCCGCTTCGTCGTACGAGAGCTCGGCGATGTCGACCAGCACGATCGCGCTGCGAAAGGGCTCCGGGAGCGCGTCCAGCTCGCGATGGATTTCGCCGGCGGCGAGCGCAGCGAATGAGAAGTCTGCTGCAGCGGGGTCGGCCAGCACCTCTTCAGGCGCCTCGGCGAGTGACGAGTAGTCCCGCAGACGCATCCGCTCGCGCTCGTTCGCGCACACCGAATACAGAATCGTGAACAGCCAAGCTCGCGCGTTGGTTCCGGGCACGAACGCGTCGAAGGTGCGGTAGGCGCGCAGATAGGTCTCCTGGACCGCATCGTCGGCGGCCGCCGCGTGGCTGCACCAACGCCTCGCGGCAGCGCGCAGCTTCGGGGCCAGCGGCAATGCGAGCCGCTCGAAGGCGGCTCGTCGCTTCGCGAGCTGTATCTCTTGCTCCAGCTCGCCCACGCTTCCCTCGCGTCGCGTTGCCAACGACGCGGGCGGCCGCCGAGTTACGCGCCCTCGGCGTCGAGCGCGGGAACTTTCCCGCGCGCTCGGCTGTTGCAGTCGATGGATGCGCTGCGCGTGCGGCGCGCCGCGAACCCCGACTGGAGATCCCATGCGTCAGCGAATTCTCTCTGTCTCGATCGGCCTCGCTCTCACGCCGTTGGCGATCGGCGCAGCGGCGGAGCCGGCGAAGCTCGCCACCTACGAAGTCGTCGTGACCAACGTCACGCGCGATCAACGCTTCACGCCAGTGCTCGCGGCGACGCACGGCGAGGGCGTGCGGCTGTTCGAGCTCGGCTCCCCCGCGTCGCCCGAGCTCGCGACGCTCGCCGAAGAGGGCGACACCGCGCCGCTCGCCGCGCTGCTCGACTCGGCGCCGGCGGTTCGCGAGGTGAGCTCGACCGCAGGCCTGCTCGATCCCGGCGCCTCCGTGGCGATCGAGATTCGCGGCGTTCCCGGCGAGCGCGTCAGCTTGGCCGCGATGTTGATCCCGACCAACGACGCGTTCTTCGCGGTGAGCTCCGCCGCGCTGCCGAGAACGCGCGAGCCGCAGCTGCTGAGCGCGGTCGCGTACGACGCGGGCAGCGAAGTCAACGACGAGCGCTGCGCGTCGATTCCCGGACCGGGGTTCGTCGAGTGCGGGGGACCGGGCGGAGGCGGCGCGCCGAGCGGCGGCGAGGAGGGCTTCGTCCACGTCCACAACGGCATTCACGGCGCGGGCGACCTCGACGAGCGCGAGCGCGATTGGCGCAACCCGGTGGCGCGCATCTCGGTTCGCCGCGTGCGCTGAAGGCGAGCTGACGCGCTCAGCGCGCGCGGCGCTGTTGCGGAGCCGGCGCCGCCGGCGCGTTAAGCTCCTGCGCGAGCGAGGAGAGCACGGCCGCGAGCCCGCCGAGGCCGCCGGGCGTGAGCGCGTAGTAGGACCAGATCCCCCGCCGCTCGCCGGCGATGAGCCCAGCCTCCTCGAGCAGCCGCAGGTGGTGCGAGATCGTCGGCTGCGAGAGCGCGAACGCGGCGACCACGTCGCAGACGCAGGTCGCGCCCGGCTGCGCGCCGAGCAGGCGCACGATCTCGAGCCGCGTCGGATCGGCGAGCGCCTTCAGTGCGCGCACGAGCGCCGCGCGTTCCGCGTCGGGAAGCGCCGCGACGGGCGCGACTGCGCAGCAGCCTTCGGGTCGGGCTCGTACGGGGCTCGCCATGGAAACACATTGACGGAGTTCGATGCGTATCGCAAACTCATCGAAGATCATCAATGCCTCGTGAGGGGCGCGCCCACCAGGAGACTTCGATGCGAATCCAGCTCGCGCTCAACGTGAAGGATCTCGAGAGCGCCGTCGCGTTCTACGAGAAGATGTTCGGCGTCGCGCCGCGCAAGCGGAAGCCGGGCTACGCGAACTTCGCGATCGATCAGCCGCCGCTGAAGCTGGTGCTGTTCGAGCAGCCGAATGCGGCCGATCGCATCAACCACCTCGGCGTGGAGGTGTTCGACCAGCGCGACGTAACAATCGCGACCGAGCGCCTGAAGGCGGCCGGCATGGCGGATCGCGTGGAGGACGAGAGCACCTGCTGCTACGCCAAGCAGAACAAGGTGTGGGCGCGCGAGCCGGAAGGGCTGCGCTGGGAGTGGTACCGGGTGCTCGAGGACTCGGAGAGCTTCGGCGCCGAGCCGCCGCACGCCTGACGCTCGCGGCTCCTCCTGCGCGGACCGCCGGTCGATGGACACGCGCGGGAGGAGCCCTCGATGTCACCCGGCCTGCAGGCCGTCGGCCTGCTCGCGCTCTCGAACCTGTTCATGACCTACGCGTGGTACGGCCACCTGAGAACTCTCGGGAGCAAGCCGTGGTGGATCGCGGCGCTGGTGTCATGGGGGGTCGCGTTCTTCGAGTACCAGCTGCAGGTGCCGGCAAACCGCATCGGCTTCGGCGTGATGACGCTGCCGCAGCTGAAGATCCTGCAGGAAGTGATCACGCTGGTCGTGTTCGTGCCGTTCGCGGTCTGGTTCATGCGCGTGCCGGTCGGGCTCGACTTCCTTTGGGCGGGCCTGTGCCTCCTCGGCGCGGTGTTCTTCGTGTTCCGCGGCGTGGCGGCGCCGGCCTGATCGGAGTCCTCCGAGTGGCGGCCGCGCCGGTTCGCGCGCAACTTGCGCCCCGGCGCCGGGTTCGACCGCGCTGCGGAGGTGCGTCGTAGTGCGGCGGTTCGGGTTGTGCGTGCTGATCGGCGGCGCTGTGCTCGGCTGCGCAACGCCGCGGCCCGTGCTCTACCCGAACGACGAGCTCCGCCGCGCCGGCCGCGAGCAAGCCGAACGCGACATCGACCAGTGCCTCGCGCTCGCGCAGGAGGACGTCGGCAGCGGGCGCGGCCGCTCGGGCGAGCGCGTCGCGGCGCGCACTGCGACGGGCGCAGCAACTGGCGCTGCAGTCGGCGCAGCCGCTTCGCGCAGCGCGGCGCGAGGTGCGGCCGGCGGCGCTGCCGGCGCAGCCACGCACGCGGTGCTGGGCTCGGTGTTGAATCCGCGCCGCAATCAGCCCGACCCGGTGTTCCGCAACTACGTCGACCGCTGCCTGCGCGAGCGCGGCTACGACGTGATCGGCTGGCGCGCGAAGTAGCCCGCGGAGTTTGCATCGGGGACGTACTTTCATCCGGGCTCCCCGCGCGTGACGCGAGATCGGGCGGTACGCGAGAATCGCCCGATGCGTTTCGCCCGCTTCGTGCTGCTCGCGAGCGCGCTCCCGTTCGCGGCGCTCGGGCTCGCGTTCCTCGTCGCGCCGCACGAGCTGGCGGCGCGCGTCGGCATCGCGCTCGTGGATGCGACCGCAGACAACGATGCACGCGCGGTGTATGGCGGACTGCAGCTCGCGTGCGGCGCGCTGCTCGCGGCGGCCGCGTTCGGAACCGAGCCTCGCGTGCGCGCGGGCATCGTCGCGCAGCTCGCGCTCTACGGCGGGCTCGCGGGCGCGCGCTTCGTGGGCCTCGCGATCGCCGGAGCGCCGAGCGCGCTCGGGCTCGCGCTGCACGCGGGCGAGCTGCTCGCGCTCGCGGCCGGCGCGCTCGCGTGGCGCCGCCTCGGCCGCGGCTCGGCGACGGCTGCGCTCGCGTCGCCGTCATCTCCGCCAGGCGTCTCGATCCAGCGCGCGCGGGCGCGCGACCTCCGCGAGCTGCTGCCGCTCGTCGAGGCGTTCCAGCGCGAGGAGGGCTACGCGGCCGGCGACGCCGCGCTCGCCGAAGCGCTCGGCGCACTGCTCCGCGACGAGGGTGCGGGCTGCGTGCTGATCGCCCGAGACGCCGGCGCCGCGATCGGCTACGGCGCGCTTTGTCATGGCTACAGCATCGAGTTCCGCGGCCGCGACGCGTTCGTCGACGAGCTCTATGTCGCACCGGAGCAACGCGGCCGCGGCCTCGGGCGCGCGCTGCTCCGCGCGCTCGAAGCGCACGCACGCGCGGTCGGCGTGCGCAAGCTCCACCTCGAGGTAGAGCAGCAGAACGCCGGCGCGCGGCGCCTCTACGTCGCCGAGCGCTTCCGCGCGAATGGGCGCGAGCTGCTCAGCAAGTCGCTGATCGATTAACAAGCGTCGCGCTGCGCGGATCAGGCCGCGCGCGGCGCGAGCGCGACCCACGCGATGATCGGCTGCACGATCGCGGCGAGCGCGCCCGCATATCCCGCTTTGAAGAACAGGAACGCGTCGCGCGCGAGCTCGTCGACGCCGAGCGCACCGAGCGCGAGCAGCGTCGGCGCCGCGACCAGCGCGACGGCTGCCACGCCGAGCAGCGCGCCGCGCAGCGCCTTGCCGCGCGCCGCCAGGAATCCAAAGGCACCCGAGCCCGGTGCGCTCGAAAGCGCCGCGAGCTTTCCGCCCGCGATCTGCTTGTGGATCAGGCCGGTGACGATCAGGCACGTCAGGAACGGCAGCAGAAACGACGTGATCACGGTGTCGCCGACGATGCTCGCCTGGCCCGCGAACGGAATCGAGCTGGCGTTGCGGTTGATCGCGTAGGCGATCGCGCCGTTCAGCACGAAGTTGATCCCGAACGGGACGAGGCTCTGATCGACGAACAGGAAGCGGCCGAGCGGTGCGGCGTGCGTCGCCATGGGGGTCCTCCGCGTTGTCGCCACGCTATCGCAGCGCGGACGCAGGAAGCTGACTCCGGACGCGCGAACACCGCACATCGAGAGTCCAGCGCGTGCGGAGGCCACTGTTCGACTCCGCTCGACTCCTGCCGCATCGACTCCGCTCGGCTCCTGCCGCATCGACTCCGCTCGACTCCGAAGACTCCGCCTCGCTGCGCGCTTCGCTTGCCGCTCCGCCTCGCTGCGCGCTTCGCTTGCTCGTCAAGCACGTCCGCGCGCGAGTGCGCGCCAGCCGAAGAACGCGAGCGGGAAGAACGCGAACGCGGCGAGCGGCAGCGGCTGCAGCCAGATGCGCGCGCTCGCGAAGCCGTGCGCGGCGAGGTCGCCGAGCACCGGCGCGAGGCCCGTGTAGACCCACAGCGCGACCGCCAGCTGCGCGAGCGCGAGTGGCGCGCGCGGGCGCAGCGCAGTCGCGACGCCGAGGCCGATCAGCAGCGCTCCCTGAACGCAGAGAACGAGATCGAGCTCCCCTAACAGCCGCAGCTCGTTTGCGCGCCGGAGTGCGTCGACGCCGAGCGTCGCGCCGACGGCGCAGGCGGCGAGCAGAACGGGCGGGCGGCGCCGAGGCGCGGCCGCGCTCTCGCTCACGCCACCACGCGCTGCTCGCGCAGCGCCGCGATCCGCCCTTCGTAGCCGAGCTCGCGCAGGATCTCGTCCGTGTGCTGGCCGAGCGTCGGCGCGGGGCCGCCGGTTCTCGCCGGCGTGCGCTCGAAGCGCGCCGCGGGCCGCGGCTGCCGCAGCCGGCCCGCGACCGGATGCACGCTCTCCTCGAGCAGCCCGGTCGCCGCGATGTGCGGATCGCGGTGATGATCGGGAGTCCCTAACACCGCGCCCGCGGGCGCCTTCTCGCGATCGAAGCGCGCCATCGCCTCGGCGGTGGTGAGCTGCGCGGTCGCCTCGAGCACGCGCCGCAAGAGCTCCTGGAACGGCTCCGGGTTCGCGCGCCGCTGCATCAGCTTCGTGCGCGGGTCGTCGTAGCCGTCGACGCCGACCGCGCGGCAGATGCGCGCGGTGTCTTCGTCCGAGGTCGGCGCGGCGATCACGAAGCCGTCCTTCGTCGGCCACAGCTTCTGATCGCGCGAAAAGCTCGACGGCTGCGAGCCGTCGCTGTCGAGCAGCACCTCGTTGCCCGCCGCGTCGGCCCAGACGAAGTTGATCACCGCGTCGAGCATCGGAACGCGCACGTGCTGGCCGCCGCGGCCGCTCGCGCGCGCGAAGAGCGCTGCGGTGACGGCTTGCGACGCAGTGAGCGACGAGATCTTGTCCGCGGCCGTGTGGCGGATCAGCTGCGGCGGGCCGTCGCGGCCGGCCTGCGCTGCGGCGAGCCCGCCGTACGCCTGCACGACCGGGTCGTACGCGCTCTTCTCGGCATACGGCCCGTGGTCGCCGAAGCCGCTGATCGAGAGGTAGACGAGCTCCGGATTATTACGGCGTAGCTCGTCGTAGCCGAGCCCCAAGCGCTCGATCACGCCCGGCCGGAAGTTCTGCGCGAACACGTCGGCGCGCTGCGCGAGCGCGCGCACGATCTCGCGCCCTTCGGCGGTCTGGAGGTTCACACACAGCGAGCGTTTGCCGCGGTTCGCGAACTGCGCCATCGCCGAGACGCCGCCGCGTGCGACGCCGACCCAGCGCCCGATGTCGCCGATTCCGGGCGGCTCGACCTTGATCACCTCCGCGCCTTGGTCCGCGAGCAGGCCGATCGCCCACGGGCCCGAGAGCGCGATCGTGAGGTCGACGACGCGAAGGCCCGCGAGCGGTCCCTGATGAGTCGACTGCGTCATTCGAAGGCTCCAGTGCGCGGCCGGCCGCCCGGGCCGCTGTAAGAGAGCGTGTAGCCCGGCTCGCGTTCCCACTTCACCGGCGGCAGCGACGCGAGCGCCCTGCGCCACGCGGCGACCAGCTCGTCCTCGGCGGCGTAGTCGAACGGATCGGTCAACGATTTCTCCTCCATGCCGCCGCGCGCGAGCGGGTGCGCGAGCAGCTCGCGCGCGGTGAGCGCGAGCGCCTCGCGCGCGGGCACGGCGTCGCGATAGCCGAGCTGCGTGCGCAGCTTGGTGAGATCGAGCACGCGGTGCGTCGCGCGCTGCTGCATCACGAGCGGACGCGCGCAGGCCGCGAGCTCGTACGGCAGCGAGACGATCTCGAGGCGCGCGCCGCACGCGGCCGCGACGAGCTCGACGACTTGGCGCAACGAGAGCACTTCTTCGTCGCCGCAGTTGTAGATCTGGCCGGCGGAAGCGTCGGGCTGATCGACCGCGAGCAAGAGCGCATGCGCGAGGTTCTGCGCGTAGCCGTAGTGACAGAGCGTGAGCCCGTCGTCGGGCAGCACGATGAACGGGCGCTGATCGAGGATGCGCCGCACGATCGACCACTCGCGCGGCAAGAGCTGATATTTCCCGTAGACGTACGGGTATCGGAAGTGCGCCGCGCTCGGATGGAGCGCGAGCACCGCCTCCTCGGTGCGCCGGATGCGATAGCCCTTCGCGTCGTCGCCCTCGCTCGCGACGGTCGGCGCGTCCTCGCGCGTCGGCACCGGCAGGCCGATCGGCGTCCACACGTCCGGATTCATGTAGCCGCTATACGCGGGCGCCCCGCCGACGGAGAGAAAACGCCCGCAGCGGCCCGCCATCACTCTCGCGGTGACGCGCAGGCGCCCGTAGGTCGCGACGCACACGTCGAACGTGCGCGCGCCGAGCGACTCCCGCAGCGCGGCTTCGTCGAACGGGTCGGTGTGGACGTGCTCGACGTCGGCAGGGATCTCG
Source organism: Myxococcota bacterium (assembly GCA_035762585.1). Taxonomy (GTDB): domain Bacteria; phylum Myxococcota_A; class UBA9160; order UBA9160; family UBA6930; genus VGRF01. The sequence continues at coordinate 5,117 of DASTOI010000510.1, read as the reverse complement.
GGCACCTCGTGGCGCCCGGAGTGCAACATCGCCACCTGATAACCGCGCGCGCGCAGGCCGTTCACGATGAAGTGTCCGGTCGGGCCGGTGCCGCCGATTACGAGCGCGCGCATCGTCTGCCTCCGAGAGCGCCGCAGCATATTCTCGTTGCTCGCCGCGCGCGAAGCGGTCCAGGAGATCGACCCAGGCTGCGCGAACACCCCACGCAAAGGGTCCAGCGCACGCGGAGGCCACTGTTCGACTTCGCTCGGTCCCCGAAGACTGCGACCCGCGAGGGGAACCCTCGCGGGTCCTCGCTGCGCGCTTCGCTTGCAGTCAGCGTAGGATGGGAGCGCGCCGCGGCCACCGCGCGTCGAGGGGCGCCGAGTGGATCTCGCGCAGACTTTCAGCTGGATCGCCGTCGGCCTCCTCGCCCTCGTCCTGGCCGAGGTGGTGCGGCGAGAGGTGCCGCAAGCGCTGGCGCCCGCGCTGACCGCAGCGGTCTTCGCGTCGCTCGTGTTCGCGTTCGGCGACGCGCTCTGGCGGGCGACACCCTTCGCGAGCGCCGTCTACTGGCCCGCGCTGCTCGTGATGTGGGCGGGCGTCGCCGCGGTGCCGCCCACGTGGTGGCTGCTCTCCGTGCGCTTTGCCGAGCTGCACGGCGAAGGCTTCGCGTGGTCGCGTGGGTTCTGGCCCGACGCGCCCGCGATCGGGCAGGCGTTCTTCTTCGCCGTGCTGCTCACCAACCCATGGCACGGCCAGTTTCTGACGCCGGCTCCGCATCGCAGCGAGTTCCATTTCTTCGCTTGGGCCCAGGCGACGCTCACCTACGCGACGCTGATCGCGACGGTCGGCGTCTACGCCCGGCTCGCGCTGCGCGCGCGGCGCGCTGAGATCCGAACCCAGAGCCGTAACATGGCGCTCGCATCTCTGCTGCCGGCGCTCGCCAACGTCGTCTACGTGGCTTGGCCGCAGCCGCTCACAGTGGATCCGACGATGATCGCGATCGGGCTCAGCTCGATGGCGCTCGTCTACTTGATCTCGCGCCGGCAGCTGTTCGCGCTGTCGCCCGTCGAGTTCTCCGAGTTCCGCCGGCAGGACCCCGACGCGCTGTTGCTGCTGGATCCGCACGGCCGGCTGCTCGATGCGAATCCAGCGGGCCGCGAGCTGTTCCGCGGCCTGCTCGACGATCCCGACGAAGCGCTCATGCGCGTGTCCAAGGCGCTCGTACCGAGGCAGGAAGAGGACCGACACGCACTCGCGCAGCGCTTTCTGCTCGGCCTCGCGTCGCCCGGCGAGCTGTTCGAGTTGTCCCTCGCGCCGCCGCGCCAGCTCCGCATCACCTCGGTCGCGCTGAAAGATCCGCGCGGCCGCACTTCCGCGCTGCTGCTGCGCGCGCGCGACGAGACGGAGCTCGCCGATGCGAACGCCCGCGCGAAGGCGCGGGCTGCGCTGCTCGAAGCCGTGTTCGACGCCGCCGGCCTCGCCGTGATCGTGCTCGACCGCGCCGGGCGTGTGCGTTTCAGCAACGGCCTGATGAGTCGGCTGTGGGGAACGCGGCTCGACGGAGAAAGCGGGGCGGCCGCGCGCGAGATCGTGCATCGCAAGCCGCCGGGCGATCCGGCCCGGACTCCGCAGTCGCTCGCGCTGATCGAGCGTGCGACCCGGGATCCCGAGGCGATCTTTCGGGAAGACTTCGCGCTCGACGACGGCCGCGTGATCGAGGTGGTCTCGATCCCGATGCGCGAAGACGGCGCCACGACGGGGCGGCTGTTCCTGAACGCGGACGTCACGGAGCGCCGCCGGCAGGAAGGCGCGGCGCGCGAGGCAGTGAGGCGCGGGGATCTCGCGCGTCTCGCGGGCGGCGTCGCACACGGCTTCAACAACCTGCTCTCGGCCGTGCTCGGCAACGCGGAGCTCGCGCTGCTCACGGGCGCCCCGGACGCACGCACCACTCGCCACTTGCACGAGGTGCGCGACGCGGCTGATCGCGGCGCCGTGCTCGCCAATCAGCTGCTGGCCTACGCGGGCCGCGCGCAGCTCCGGCGTGCACGCATCGATGTCGCGGAGCTGATCGGACGCGAGGCGACCGCACTCTCGCGCGAGCTCTCGCGCGGCATGGTGCTCCAGCTCGCAATCGCAGCGCCGCTCGCGCCCGTCGCAGGCGACGCTGCACAGCTCGGCCACGCTCTGAACGCGCTGCTGCGCAACGCGGCGGAGGCGCTGCCCGCTTCGGGCGGCGTGATCACCATCGACGCGCGCGACGACGCCGCAGAAATCGTGATCCGCGTGCGCGACGACGGCGCTGGGATGAACGCCGCCCTGCTGGCGCGGGCGTTCGAGCCGTTCTTCAGCACGAAGCCGAAGGCGAAGGGGCTCGGCCTCGCGGCGGCGCGTGGGATCGTCTCCCAGCACGGCGGCACGCTCAGCGCGGAGAGCGCGCCCGGCGCGGGCGCGACCTTCACGCTGCGCCTGCCTCGCGCGAGCGAGGAGTCGCTCGCGGCTCCGGCGCCGCCGCCGCCCGCGCGCGCTGCCCGCGCGACGTGGAGCGGAGCGGGCCGAATCCTCGTCGTCGACGACGAGCTGGCGACGCTCGGCGTCTCGCGCGAGCTGGTCGAGGCGCTCGGCTTCGAGGCGGTCGCCGCGGATCGCCCGAGCGCTGCGCTCGAGGCGTGGGCGATGGCGGGCGGCACGTTCCGCGTCGCGCTGATCGACGCCACGATGCCCGAGTGCGACGGGCCGGAGCTGCTGCAGCGGCTGCGTCTCGACTCGCCTCGGCTGCCGGCCGTGATCTACTCCGGCTTCACTCGCGAGTCATTCGCGTTGCCCGCCGATCCGCCGACCGAGTTCCTGCAAAAGCCGTTCACGCTCGACGCGCTCGCGTCCGCGCTGCGGCGCGTACTGCGCGAGGACGGATCTTGACGCCTGGCTGGTCGCGCATTCTGAGTCGGTCTCCTAGCGTGCGCCTCCTTCGGAGGGCGCATGGCCAGCGCGACCATCAGCAAGACGATCGACTTACCGGCGGACGCAGTCTGGAAGCTGATCTCGAACTTCGGCGACACGAGCTGGATGCCGCCCGGCACGAAGGCGACGCTCGTCGGCGAGGGCGTCGGCATGGAGCGCCGCATCGCGATCGGACCTGATAAGTCGATCCACGAGAAGCTGCTCGCGCTCGACGAGGCGGCGCGCACGCTCCGCTACTCGATCCCGGTGAACGTGCCGTTCCCGGTCACCAACTACAGCGCGACGATGCGCGTGCGCCCGAAAGGAGCAGGCTGCGAGCTCGAGTGGAGCGCCAGCTACGACTGCGCCCCCGACGCCGCCGCGACCGTCGAGAAGACCGTGCAGGGCATGTACGGGACGATGATCGACTGGATCGCCGCGCGGGCGAAGCAGAACGGCTGAGCTAGGAGACCGACTCAGGATGCGCGAACCAGCGCACTTCGAGGGTCCAACGCGCGCGGAGGCCACTGTTCGACTTCGCTCGGCCCCGGTGACTCCGACCCGCGAGGGAAACCCTCGCCGGTCCTCGCTGCGCGCTTCGCTTGCTCGCGCGCGCTGCGAGTTGCGCGCCCGGCGCGAGGCAGCAAGATCGCGGTTCAGCGTCGGAGGACCGCGCATGACCGCGCAGCTGAACCACACGATCGTCTGGTGCAAGAACCAAGAGAAGTCCGCCGGATTCCTCGCCGAAGTGTTAGGGCTGCCGAAGCCGCGGCGCTTCCTGCACTTCCTCGTCGTCGAGCTCGGGAACGGCGTCTCGATGGACTACTACGAGACGAGCGATCCGATCGTCACGCAGCACTACGCGTTCCTGGTCGGCGAGGACGAGTTCGATCCGATCCTGAAGCGCATCCGCGAGCGCACGCCGCAGATCTGGGCCGACCCCGCACGCACGCAGCCCGGCGAGATCAACCATCACTGGGGCGGCCGCGGCGTCTACTTCCAAGATCCCGACGGCCATCTGCTCGAGGTGATCACGAAGCCGTACGGGAGCGAGGCCGACCTCTGAGGAGCGAAGCGGAGCCTCGACTACGCGGCCGCAAGCGCCGCGAAGCGGCGCGCGCAGCGAGCCGAAGGCGAGCGAAGCCCAACAGGTTGGAAGATTCCGCGCTGCCGGACGCGAAGCGTCCGTCTAGCGCGGAATCGTCTGCCCGCCGTTCGCGCGCCAGATCTGGCCGGTGCAATAACGGCTCGCGTCGCTCGCGAGGTAGAGGATCAGCCACGCCTGATCGAGCGCCTCACCGACGAGCCCGAGCGGCGACATCGCCTTCATCGACGCGAGGAACGCGTCGTAGCGCGCGGGGTCGAGCGTGCCGTCGGGGCGGCGCAGATGGCGCTCGGTGAACTTCGTGACCGTTGCGCCCGGCGCGATCACGTTCACGCGGATGCCGGCGCGGCCGACCTCCGTCGCGAGCGTCTGCGAGAGCTGCGTGACGGCCGCCTTCGTGAGCGCATAGAGCCCGTAGTTGGGGACCGCGCGGTCGATCGCTCCGCTCGCGACGTTGATGATGCTGCCGCCGCCGAGCTTGGCCATCGCGCGCACCGCGGCCTGACAACCGAACAGCGTGCCCTTCAGGTTGATGCCGACGACGCGATCGAACTCGCGTTCGTCGAGGTCGCCGAGCGGGCCGTCGGATGCGACACCGGCGACGTTGCACATCACGTCGAGGCGCCCCCACTCGGAGATCGCGCGCGCGACGAGCGCGTCGACCTGCTCGCGGCTCGCGACGTTCGCGGCCTGCGCGACAGCGCCGCCGCCGTCTGCACGGATCGCGGCCGCGGTCTCTTCCGCGCCGCTCGCATCGATGTCGCCGGCGACGACGCATGCGCCCGCGCCCGCGAGCACCTCCGCCGCCGCGCGGCCGATTCCGCTCGCGGCGCCCGTAATGACCGCGACGCGGCCGCTCAGGCGGAAGATCTGGCTCACGTCACGCATGCTTCGCTCCTTCGTAGGCGGCGCGCACGACGGGGCCGAGCGCGCGCGCGAGCTGCAGATGGCCGGCGTCGTCGGGATGGATGCCGTCGGGCAGGCGTTCGCGCGGCACGAGCGGGAGCCCGCGCACGAGCGTGAGCCTGCCGTCGCCTTGCCCGCGGCGCTGCTCGATCACCGCTTCGAATGCGGCGCGGAGATCCGCCAG
>DASTOI010000509.1:0-2210 GCA_035762585.1 Myxococcota bacterium | reverse complement strand
TCGCGCCTTCGAGGCGCGATCGGCGCACGCTTCGCGCGCTTTCGCTGCGCAGGAGAGCGCGGTGATCGTGCGGGTCATCGACTGTTCGGGTTGCACGACGAGAAGAGCTTCGTCGCGCGCAGCGGCCCGCGGCTGCGCGGGGGCTCGGCTGCGCTCGGCCGCGTGGTCGCTCTTGGACCGAGGCGCGCGCCGTTCGAGGACTCCGGCGCGATTCGCTGGCGGCGTGAGCGCGACCACGCCTGGGCGCTCGCTCCGCGACCCCCGCTGCGCCGCGGGCCTCGTGCTCGGTTCGCTTCGCTTCGTGCGGGTCTTTGAGCTTGCGAGCGGATCGGTTTCCATGGAGAAGGGTGCGCCGATCGCGCCTTCGAGGCGCGATCGGCGCACGCTTCGCGCGCTGCCGCTGCTCGGGGGAGCGCGGCGGTCTTGCCGCGATCGGGCACGTGGGTTCGTGTCGTACGCGGGATTTCGCCGACGCTGAGCGGTGTAGACTCGCGCGCCTTTTTCGGAGGAGATGCGAATGGCGGGCGTGCGCAGCAAGGGTGGGCTCGAGGGGAAGGCGGTGCTGGTCACGGGCGGCGGCACCGGGATCGGGCGCGCGTGCGCGGCGCAGCTCGCGGCGGATGGGGCGGCGGTGACGATCGTCGGGCGCACCGCGAGCAAGCTCGAGGATGCGGCGAAGCGGATCGCGGAGGTCGCGGCGTTCGGCGGCAGCGTGCAGTGGCTGGCCGCGGACGTAACAAGTGAGGACGACGTGCAGCGGGCGATCGCGAAGGCGCTCGCGCCGACCGGCAAGCTCGACGGCGTCGTCGCGAACGCGGGCGGCGGCGGCGCCTTGATGCCGCTGCATCTGCAGGACACGAAGGAGTTCCTGCGCGTGCTGCACCTGAACGTGCTCGGCACGTTCCTGTGCGTGAAGCACGCGGTGCCGCAGCTGGTCGCGGCGAGCGGCGGCTCGTTCGTCGGGATGTCGTCGATCGCAGGCGGGCAGACGCATCCGTACTTCGGCGCGTACACGGCCGGCAAGGCGGGCATCGAGGCGCTGATGCGCAACGCGGCCGACGAGTTCGGGCAGAGCGGGCTGCGCTTCAACGCGGTGCGCCCCGGCTTCATCTCGACCGAGATCATGGAAGGTGTGCCGCGCAGCAGCGCGACGTATCAGAGCTACATCGAGAACACGCCGATGAACGGCGTCGGCGAGCCGGAGCAGGTCGCGGAGCTCGTGCGCTTCCTGATCGGGCCCGAGTCGAGCTGGGTGACGGGGCAAGTCATTCACGTCGACGGCGGACACGGGCTGCGGCGCGGCCCGAACTTCGGGCACTTCATCGCGCCGGCGCTGGGAGAAGCAGTGATGCGCGGCAACCTCCCAAAGAAGGGCTGAGGGCAGCGGTGTCGGCGCAAATTCGGGCGGCCGTGCGCTCGAAGCTGACCGGTCCGGGCGGGCCGTTCGAAATCGTCGAGGAGACGGTGCTCGGCGAGCGCATGCGCGTGTTCAAGCAGCGCGCGCGCTCGCTGCGCGATTTGTTACGGGCATCGGCCGTGCACGGCGAGGCCGAGTACCTCGTGCACGGCGAGAAGCGCGTCACGTACGCGCGGCACCTCGCGCAGGCCGCCGCGCTCGCAGCGGCGCTGCGCGATCGTTACGGCGTCGCAAAGGGCGATCGCGTCGCGATCCTCGCCGCCAACTGCGCGGAGTGGCCGGTCGCGTTCTGGGCGTCGACGAGCCTCGGCGCAATCGTCGCAGCGCTGAACGGCTGGTGGACGCCGGACGAGATCGCGTACGGGATCGCGGACAGCGCGCCGCGCGTGCTGATCGGCGACCGCGCGCGGCTCGCGCGCGCGCGCACCCTCGGGCTCTCCGTGCCGACGCTCGAGATCGAGTCCGAGCTCGCCGAGCTGCTCGCGCGCGCGCCGGATGCGCCGCTGCCCGACGTCGCGATCGCCGAGGACGAGCCGGCCGTGATCCTCTACACGAGCGGGACCACCGGCCGCCCGAAGGGCGCGCTCGCCTCGCAGCGCTCGATCATCGGCTTCGTGCAGACGACGACCCTGTCCGGCGTGGAGTCGGTGCTCGCGGAGGTGATGGCCGGGAAGGTGAAGCCGCCCGATCCGGCGAAGCGCCCGCAGACCGTGTTCCTCGCCACGCCGCCGATGTTCCACATGTCGGGCCTGTACGCGAACATCGTGCTCCAGCTCGCGATCGGCGGGAAGCT
>DASTOI010000508.1:0-2049 GCA_035762585.1 Myxococcota bacterium | reverse complement strand
CCAGCTGCGCCGGCGCCTGCTCGTGCTCGAGGGCCGCCTCCGCGAGGCACTCGAGGCCCTCGACAAGCGCTAGCAGCTTCACGCGGGGACGGACCTTTTTCTTCACTTGTCTCTGCGCCCCTCGGTATTCTGCCGCTCATGGACTCCGGCCCGAGCCCGCACGCGCGCCCCGCCCGCCGCCCCGACGACGGGCGCATCGTGCGCGGCCGCAGGAGCCGCACGAAGATCCACGAGGCCGCGCGCGCACTGTTCCGCGAGCAGGGCTTCGACAAGACCACGCTGCGCGAGATCGCGGCGCGCGCGGGGATGGGCGCGAGCTCGATCTATCGCCACATCCGCAGCAAGGAAGAGCTGCTGATCGAAGATCTCGGCGAGCTGCAGGACGAGGCGTGGCGGCGCTTCCGCGCGGCGGAGCCGCGCGAGCTCTCCGCGCGCGAGCGGCTGCGCCGCTTCCTCGACGTCGAGCATGCGCTGCTCGCGCAGGACCGCGACTTCACCGTGATCATGTTGCGCGCGACCACGCACCCCGAAGCGCGCGTCGCGAAGCGCGTGCTCGCGCTGCAGGACCGCACGATCGGGCTGATCGCCGAGATCCTGCAATCCGCCCGCGCGCGCGGCGAGCTCGAGCGCGAGGCCGACGTGCTCGCCGCTGCGCGCACCATCGCGCACGTCACGAGCGGCGCGCGCATCGCATGGGCGAACGGGCAGCTCGACGCGGAGGCCTGCCGCGAGGCGATCGCGGCGGCGGTCGAGCTGTTGTTCGCGGGGATCGCGCGGAAGGCGGAGAGCTGAGCGAAGAAGCTCCGTTCGAGATGCACCGGCGCCGCGCTCAGCTCCGAAACCGCGCCCAGTCGATGCGCAGCTTCCGCATCCGCGCGCGCAGCGTGTGCGGGTTGATCGCGAGCAGCTTCGCGGCGCCGCGCGGGCCTTCGACACGGCCGGCGGTGTGACGCAGCGCGAGCTCGATGTGCGCGCGCATCGCGGCGTCGAGCGTCGCGACAGGCTCGGAAGCGAGCGCCGGCTCCGCGCTGCGCGGCGCGTGTCGCTCGCCGAGGTGCGGCGGGCCCGCGCGCGCGGCCGCCTCGCGCTGCGCGGGAGCACCGAGCGCCGTCGCCACGTCGAGGCGATCGCCGTCGCCGAGGATCACCGCACGTTCGATCACGGCGCCGAGCTCGCGCACGTTGCCGGGCCAGCGGTAGGCGAGCAGCAGCTCGAGATCGTCACGCGCGGGGAGCCGCGGCGGCGCGCCGAAACGCGTCGCGGCGCGCAGCGCGAAGTGATTCGCGAGCGCGGGAATGTCTTCGGGGCGATCGCGCAGCGGCGGCAGCTCGATCGGGAAGATCGCGAGCCGGTACCAGAGGTCCTCGCGGAAGCCGCCGTCGCCGGCCATCGCGCGCAGGTCTCGGTGCGTCGCGGCGACGATGCGCACGTCTGCATGCAGCGTGCGCTGGCCGCCGACGCGCTCGAACGAGCCGTCCTGCAGGATCCGTAACAAGCGCACCTGCGCGGCCGGCGGCAGCTCGCCGACCTCGTCGAGGAAGAGCGTTCCGCCGTCGGCGCGCTCGAACCAGCCCTTGCGCAGCGAATCGGCGCCGGTGAACGAGCCGCGCTCGTGGCCGAACAGCTCGGAGTCGACGAGCCCGCTCGGGATCGCGCCGCAGTTCACGCGATGGAAGGGCGCAGCCGCGCGCGGCGAGCGCTGGTGGATTGCGCGCGCGACGACCTCTTTGCCGGAGCCGGTCTCGCCGAGCACGAGCACCGGCACGTCGGAAGCGGCGACGCGATCGACGCGCGCCATCACGGCCGCGAGCCCGGCCTCGGCGCCGACGATGCTCTCGCGCAGCTCGCTGCGCCCGAGCCGCGAGAGCAGCGAGCTGCGGTCGGCCTCGGCCGCGGCGTGCTGCGACGCGAGCGAGCGCACGCGCTGCTGGTTCTCGAGCGCGACGCCGATTGGCTCGCGCAGCGCGTCGATGAGGAGGACGTGGTCGGCCGTGAACGATTCGCCCCGGCGCGCGGTCATGACGAGCAGGCTGCTCGAGCCGCCGTCGC
>DASTOI010000507.1:0-7981 GCA_035762585.1 Myxococcota bacterium | reverse complement strand
TAGACCTCGAAGCAGAAGTCGGGGCAGACGAGCAGGCACGCGCCGCAGCCGGTGCAGCCGGCCAGCAGCTCGGGCAGCCGCGCGCCGATCGCGTTCCGACGTTCGCCCATCCGTAACACGTGCGGCGGGCAGGCCGGCACGCACAGCTCGCAGCCCTTGCAGCGCTCCTCGGCGATCACGACCGTGCCGCGCGTGACGACGCTGCTCATGCGGCGCTCCAGGCGGACGCGAGCCCGCGCGGCGCCGCGTCGTAGCCCGCACGCAGCGCCTCCGCATTTTTCGCGGCGTGCTCGCGGCGGTAGGGCGGCAGCGCCTCCTCCATCGCCGCGATCAGCGAATCGAGCGCGACGAGCTGCGTCGCGCCCGCGAGCGCGCCGACGAGCACGAGCGCGGCCGCCTGAGCGGCGCCGATGCGCGTCGCGAGCGACGTCGCGGGCACCGGCAGCGCGCGCGCCGCGCCCGCATCTCCGCTCTCGCCGAACAGATCGGCGTTCCACACCGCGACGCCGCCGGCACGCAGCTTCGCGCGCACGCCGTCCCAGTAACGCGGATGCGCGCCGATTCCCGCCCAGCTGCGCGCGACGATCGGCGGCGACGAGATCGGCTGCGCGCCGAGGATCAGCGTCGAGTCGGTGTTGCCGCCGCGCATCGAGCCGCCATACGTGCCGAGCGACATCACGTGGCGCTGCTCGCGGATCGCCGCGCGCGCGATCACTTGCGCGGCGAGCTGCACGCCTTGGCCACCGATGCCCGTGAGCAGGATCTCGCGCTCCACGGCCTAATCACTCCCGGCGTGCAAGCCCGCCATCGCGAACGCCTCGAGCCGGCGCGCCTGCGCGCGCTCGGCGGGGTCGTCTTCGAGCAGACGCGTCTCGAGCCAGCCCATGGCGAGGTGATAGAGCGCCTCCGCGTCGGCATCGGGGTCGGCTTCGGGGAGCTCGCCCGACTGCTTCGCTTCGCCGAGCGCGGCGCGCACGAGCGCGGTGAGGCGCTGCTCGGAGACCGCGACCTCTTCCGGGTAGTGGCGCGCGAGCTGGCTGCGCGCGAGCGCGAACGGGCGCGTGGCCTCGGCGCCGCGCGAGTTCAGCGCCTGCTCGAGCATGCCGCGCAGCCACGCGCGCACGCGCTCGCGCGCGCTCGGCGCCGCCGCCATGCGCGCGCGCAGGTAGTCCTCGAGCAGCGCGATCCCATGATCGAGCACCGCGACCAAGAGCTCGTGCTTGCCGCGGAAGTGGCGGTAGAACGCCTGGTTCGAGAGCCGCGCGCGCTTCACGATCGCGGCGACCGGCGGCTCGAGCTCGCCGCGCTCGCGGATCAGCGCGAGCGCCGCCTGCACCAGCTTCTCGGCCTCGGCCGCGTAGGCGGCGCGCTGGCGCTGCAGCGAGCGCTCGACCGCGCGCTCGACGGCGCGCGGGCGTTGCGGAGGCGCTCCGCGCAGTGCGACGGCACGCCGCGCACGCGGACTCGAATTCTTCGATTCGGGAATGGCATTCCGCATCGACGGAACACTATTCTGGCGCCGCGATGACCGCAACCGCTTCGCCGCCGCCTCCGCGCCCGCTGCTGATCGGCGACGTGTTTCGCGGCAACGCGGCCGTCGTTCCCGATCGCATCGCCGCCTCGCTCGGCGAGCGCACGCTCACGCACCGCGCGCTCGACCGCGCCGCGAACCGCACCGCGCGCGCGCTGCGCCGGCTCGGCGTCGCGCAGCGCGATCGCGTCGTGACGTGGGCGGATACCGCGCTCGAGCTCGTTCCGCTGTTTGCCGCGTGCGCGAAGCTCGGCGCGGTGTTCGCGCCGGTGAACGCGAGGCTCGGGCTGCGCGAAGCGACCGAGGTCGCGCGGATCGCGCGCCCGCGCGTCGTCGTCGCGGATCGCGAGCGCGCGAAGGACGCCGCGCGGCTCGCGACGGAATGCGGCGCGGCGCTCGCGCAGCTCGGCAGCGGCGCGGGCGCGGATCTCTCGCTCGCTGCGCTGCCGGACGACGACTCGGACGTCGCCGAGCCCGCGCTCGCCGAGAACGACCCGCACGTGATCTTCTTCACGAGCGGCAGCACCGGGCGGCCGAAGGGCGTCGTGCTCTCGCACCGCGCGAGCTGGCTGCGCGGCTTTCAGGGCGTCTTCCGCGACGAGCCGCGCCGCACGGTCTGCATGTTCCCGATGTTCCACATGGCGCCGTGGACGCTCGCGCTCGCCGCGTGGCAGACGCGCGGCGAGATCGCATTCGTTCCGAACGCGACGCCCGAGGCACTGCTCGCGGCGATCGAGCGCCGCCGCGCGAATCACTTCTACGGCATTCCGCTGATCTGGTCGCGGCTGCTGGAGAGCGATCTCTCAGGGCGCGATCTCTCCTCGCTGCGCGAGCTCGATACCGGCACGAGCGCGGTTCCGATCGAGCTCGTGCGCGCGCTGCGCGAGCGCTTCCCGGCGTGCACGCTGCGCATCTATTACGGAGCGACCGAGAGCGGCAGCGCTTCGGTGCTCTCGCACGCGGACGTGCTGCGCAAGCCCGGCAGCGTCGGCGTCGCGCCGCCGGGCGGCGAGCTGCGCATCGCCGCAGACGGCGAGCTGCTCGTGCGCAGCCCTTACCTGATGAGCGAGTACTTCGGCGACGCCGAGGCGACGCGCGCCGCGCTGCGCGAGGGCTGGTTCCACACCGGCGATCTGGGCGCGCTCGACGCCGAGGGCTACCTCGCGATCGTCGGCCGCAGGAAGGACGTGATTCGCAGCGGCGGTGAGAGCGTCTCGCCGGCGGAGGTCGAGGACGCGCTGCGCGATGCTGCCGGCGTTCAGGAGGTGGCAGTGGTCGGTGTGCCGGATGCGCAGTGGGGCGAGCTCGTGTGCGCGGTCGTCGTTCCGGCGCCGGGCGCCGCGCTCACGCTCGAAGCGCTGCGCGCGCACTGCGACGGAAAGCTCGCGAGCTTCAAGCGCCCGCGTCTCCTCGAGCTCGCGCGCGAGCTCCCGCGCACCGAGGCCACGCGCCAGGTGCAGCGCGCGCTGCTCGTCGAGCGCATCGTGAGCGGAGCGCAGCGACAGTGAGTGAAGCCATTACGGTTCTCTCGCACGTTCCGGTCACGCTGCTGGGTCCACTGCTGAAGCGCTTTCCGGACGTGTCGATCGCGCAGATTCCGGAGCAGGGGCGGCTGGATGGCGTGCGCGGCGACGTGCTGCTGACCCAAGCCTGGGGCGCGCCGAACGTCGCGGACGCGATCGCGGGCGGCGTGCGTTGGGTGCACGCGTATGGCACCGGCGTGAACGCATTTCCGTTCGCCGCGCTCGGCGGCGTGCCGCTGACGTGCTCGCGCGGCGGCAGCGGCATCCCGATCGCGGAGTGGGTGCTCGCCGCGATGCTCGCGTTCGAGAAGCGCTTCCCCGCGTCGCTCGTGCACGAGCCGGGAGAGTGGAAGTACCGCGAGCTCGGCGGGCTCTACGGGCGCACGCTCGCGCTGGTCGGCTTCGGCGGGATCGGGCGCGAGGTCGCGCTGCGTGCGCTGCCGTTCGGAATGCGAGTGCGAGCGCTGCGGCGCAGCGAAGGCGGCGCGATCGCGGGCGTCGAGCTCGTGCGCGAGCTGCACGAGCTGTTACGGGATGCGGATCACGTCGTGATCGCTGCGCCGGCGACCGCGGAGACGCGTCACCTGATCGGCCGCGACGCGCTCGCGCACGTGAAGCGTGGCGCGCATCTCGTGAACGTCTCGCGCGGCGCGCTGATCGATCAGGATGCGCTGCGCGAGGCGCTCGACGACGGGCGCATCGCGTGCGCCTCGCTCGACGTCGCGGAGCCCGAGCCGCCGCCGGCGGGTCACTGGCTCTACGCGCACCCGCGCGTGCGCCTCAGCCCGCACATCTCGTGGAACATGCCGGGCGCGCTCGACCTGCTACTCGAGCCGTTCCTCGAGAACTTCGCGCGCTGGCGCGCGGGCAAGCCGCTACTGGCGCGCGACTTGGTCGACATCGAGCGCGGGTATTAGGCGCCGCGCCCGGCCGCGCGGCGCGGCGCGGCGCGGCGCGGCGCACAGGAGGCATCGTGGACCGTAAGCTCGGCGACATCGCGAACCGCGTGATCTTCGAGAACGAGCGCGTGCGCATCTGGGAGATGCGCATGCCGCCCGGCGAGAGCGGCCCGCCGCACCGGCACGAGCTCGACCACATCCTCGTGCAGATCTCAGGCGACCGAATGGCGGTGCTGCCCGAGCCCGATTCGCAGGGCCCCTATCGCGAGTACCTCGAAGCCGACGTCGCGCCCGGCCAGTGCTTCTTCATCGAACGCGGCGGCGTCGAGGTCGCCAAGAATGTGGGGAAGCGCGAGTACCACGAAATCCTGATCGAGCTCAAGGATTGAGGCCCTCTCCAAGACCACGCACCGGCAACACTTTCTCCTCCCCACCACGTGCTGGCGAGCGCACGGCAAGGAGCTGCGCGGGGAGGCGGGGGTCGCGGAGCGAAGCCCCAGGCGTGACCGCGCTCAATCTAGAAGCGCAGCGCGCGAGAATCCTCGAACGGCGCATGCCTCGATCCAACGCGGTCACGCGGGTGAGCGGAGGCGAGCCCCCGCCGCACCGCGCAGCGGCGTCACGAACGAGAGAGCGGTGGCCCTGCGCCTTTCGTTATGCAAGTACGTCCCCCCAAACTCGTGAGGCGTGGTCTGTGAATCAGCTCGATTTTTCGGACGTGGCGGATCGGTTGCTCGGGCGCACGCTGCGCAGGCAGGCGGAGAAGATTCCGGACGACGTGTTCGTGCGCTGGAACGAGCAGCGTTTCACGTACGGGCGCGTGAACGAGCTCGCGAACGCGAGCGCGCGGGGATTCCGCGAGCTCGGCGTCGAGCGCGGCGACACGGTCGCGTTCCTGCTCGAGACGTGTCCCGACTGGGTGTGGTCGACGCTCGCGCTGAACAAGCTCGGCGCGATCTGGGTGCCGACGAATACGGATTACAAGGGCGCGTGGCTGCGCGAGTCGCTCGAAGACTCGCGCGCGCGTGTGCTCGTCGCGGATGGCCCGTTGCTCGCACGCGCGCTCGAAGCCTGCGGCGGGGCGCTTCCGTTCGAGCGCGTCGTCGTCCGCGGGCCGGCGCCGCCGGGTTTGCCGGCGCGCACCACCGCGATTCCGCTCGAGCAGCTCGCACAGGCGCCCGGCAGCGAGCCGAACGACGCCGATCTCTTCTACGGCGACACCGCCGCGATCCTCTGGACCTCGGGCACGACGGGCAAGTCGAAAGGCGTGATGCAGAGCCACAACGTCTGGATCCGCGCGGCGCTCGATGGCGCGCGCAACTCCGGACTGCGTGATGGAGAGGTGATCTACAGCTGCCTGCCGATGTATCAGTCCGCTGGATGGGTCGCGAACGTCTATCGCGCGCTCGTCTGCGGCGTGCCGGTCGCGATGGACCCGCGCTTCTCGGTGACCGAGTTCTGGGAGCGCTGCAGATATTACGGCGCGACGATGGTGTTCACGCTCGGCGCGATGCACATCTTCCTGTGGCAGCAGCCGCCGCGCCCCGACGACCGCGACAACCCCGTGCGCAGCGCCGGCATGGTGCCGATGCCCGACCAGCTGATCGGCCCGTTCAAGGAGCGCTTCGGGATCGAGGAGATCCATCAGGGGATGGGGCAGAGCGAGGTGATGGGCCTGCTCTCGCGGCGGCCGGGCGTCTCCTATCCCGAGAACGCGCTCGGCGATTCGGCCGACGGGATCGAGGTCGCGCTGCTCGACGAGCACGACAACGAGGTGCCGGCGGGCGAGCCCGGCGAGCTCTGCGTGAGGCCGACCGCGCCGTTCCAGATCTTCAATGGCTACTTCAACGATGCGGAGGCGACCGTCCGTGCGTGGCGGAACCTCTGGTACCACACCGGCGATCTCGCGCGGCGCGACGCGAGCGGCAACACCTACTTCGTCGACCGCAAGAAGGATTTCATCCGCTTCAAGGGCCGTAACATCTCGTCGTTCCAGGTCGAGGCGGCGTTCGCGGCGCATCCGGCGGTGCGGCAGTGCGCGGCTCACGCGGTCGTGAGCGAAGAGCTCGCGTCCGAGGCGGAGATGAAGGTGTGCGTCGTGCTCAGGCCGGGAGCGAGCGCGACGCCCGAGCAGCTGTGCCGCTTCGTGAACGACAGCGCGCCCTATTTCTTCGTGCCGCGCTACGTCGAGCTGCTGAGCGAGCTGCCGCAGACACCGACGGGTCGCGTGCAGAAGTACAAGCTGCGCGAGCGCGGGGTCACGCCGGACACGTGGGATGCGCGCAAGGCCGGATTCGAGGTGAAGCGATGAGCAGCGCCGATGTGCTCGGCATCGACCACATCTACGTGACGGTGCGCGACCTCGCGCGCAGCGAGCGCTTCTACGACCGCGCGCTCGCCGGCGTGCTCGGGCACGTGAAGATTCACGCGCCGGTCGGCGGCGATCCACACATCCATTATGTCAACCGGCACTTCGGCTTCTCGCTGCGGCCCGCGCGCACGGTGTCGGCCCACGATCCGTACGCGCCCGGCCTCCATCACTTCTGCTTCCGCGTCGTCGACGAGGCCGCGGTCGATCGCGTCGCGCAGGAGCTGGCCGCGGCCGGCATCGCCGCGAGCGCGCCGCGCTACTACCCCGAGTACGCGCCCGACTATTACGCCACGTTCTTCGACGATCCCGACGGCGTACGGCTCGAGGTGACGAACTTCCGCAACGACCGCCGCTACCGGCACGATCATTGGGAAGCGTGGGCCGCCGAGCGGCGCAGCGCCGCACGATGAGCCGCGCGCGCTTTCGGCCTGCGTTCGTTCTGCTGCTCGCGATCGCCTGCGACGTCGGTCCGGAACGCCTGCCCGACATGGCGCTCTACGCGGACGGCCTCGACTCCGCTCGAACGGTCGCGCCGCAGCCCGGCGTCTCGTTCGACCCTGACAACTCGGCCGACGGCCGCGGCTCGCTGCGCATCGAGGCGAGCGGCGCTCGCACCGTGATCCAGCTCGCCGACGTCGCGCTCGACGCGCCGAATCTGCCGCGGCTCGCCTACCGCGCGAAGCTGCGCAGCGAGGACATCCGCGGCCACGCCTACCTCGAGATGTGGGTCACCGTGCGCGGCAAAGGCGAGTTCTTCTCTCGCGCGCTCCACTCGCAGCTCTCCGGGACGAACGACTGGAGCACGCACGAGGCGCCGTTCTTCCTCGAGCCCGATCAAGTTCCGACGCGCGCAAAGCTGAACGTCGTAATCGAAGGGGCCGGGACGCTGTGGGTCGACGGGGTCACGCTGCGAGCGGGGAAGCTCTGAAAGCCCGGCTGCCTCGGGGCAGTCGCTTTGCTCCTGCGGCGCGCACGTTCTGCCGAGGGGCATCGCCGAGCTTCTCGGGGCGAACATGCTCTTCCATCTGCTCGAGCTCGCCGTCATCGCCTTCGGCGTGTTTGCACTTCTTTACCCGCGATCGCCGCTCACGCTCGCGATGCTGCGACATCATGGACCGCGGCTGGATTTCTCTCGCCTTCTCCGAAACGAGATCCGCGAGAGCGCGCGCGGTTTCGCGAGCCTCGCGCTGCTCACGCTGACCGTGATGGCCGCGGCGCTTATCGCGACGGAGGCGGCTGCTCCTCGCACCGATGCGGAGAAGACCCCGTACTACGTCTGCGTGCTGGGGCTGGCATGCCTCGCCGGGTACTTCAGCTTCCACTCGGTTCGCGCATTCGTCGCGGCGTGGCTCCGAAGCGCGCGACGGGAAGACGCACTGCTGCGTGAACGCATTCCCGTCGCAGTCGCGCAGGAGCTCGCGGGCGAGTCCCTCGCGACTTGGATGGCTGCAAACGGACTAAAACAGCTCACTGCGCCTCCCCCTCCACCGCCCGACCTCCAGCGAATCACCGGCGTTCAGCCTGAGCTCGCGCTGCTTTGTCTGGGCGGCGCACTCCTTCTCGGTGGCGTCGGGATCGTCTACTGGCAGCTCGTCGTCGAGGAGCGGATTGCGGCGGATGCGGCGCGACCAATCTGGCTTCCGGTCCTAATCATCGC
>DASTOI010000506.1:0-3477 GCA_035762585.1 Myxococcota bacterium | reverse complement strand
GCTCGATGCCGAGCTCGCGCGCGAGCGCCTCGAGCTGCGCGCGCTCCGGGCCCTCGCCGAGCAGCACGAGCCGCGCCGGCCGCCGCGCGCGCAGTTGCGCGAACGCGCGCAGCAGCGTCGCGAACGACTTCGCCGGCACGAGCCGGCCGACCCCTAACACCACCGGCGGCTCGCCCGGCGCGAGCCACGGCTCGTCCGGCGGCTGCGCAGCGAGCTCGCGCAGCCGCGCGGCGTCGACCGGGCTGTGGATTGTCGTGATGCGCTCGCGCGGGTAGCGCGCGAGCCGCGCGAAGTCGTCGGCGACGCCGTCCGAGACCGCGATCACGCGGGCGGCACGCGGATACCACTCGCGCGCGAGCTCCGGCAGCCGCGCGTGATACCACTCGCCGCGCTCTTCGATCTGGCGCGAGAGCGTGTTCGCCTCGCGCGCGATCACGCGCACGTCGCTCCGCGCGAGATGCGCGGCCCACAGCGCCGCGAGCGACGCGCTCGTCGGCGAGGCGAGCAGTGCGGCCGGCTTCGCCTCGGCGAAGTAGCGCGCGAGCTTTGCCACGCTCTCGGCGGGACGGGGCCTCCGCGTCGCGAGCCAGCGCCACGCGACGCCGCGCGCGGCGCCCGGCAGCGCGAGCAGCGGCCGCACCGCGAGCGGCCACGGCGCGCCGACCCCGAGCACGCGCG
Organism: Myxococcota bacterium; assembly: GCA_035762585.1. Taxonomy (GTDB): domain Bacteria; phylum Myxococcota_A; class UBA9160; order UBA9160; family UBA6930; genus VGRF01. The sequence continues at coordinate 2,799 of DASTOI010000506.1, read as the reverse complement.
CTTCGCGCGGCAGCTCGCCGAGCAGCTCGCCGCGCTTCGACACGAGCAGCACATCCACGTCGAGCCCGCGCGCAACGAACGCCCGCGCGAGCGTCGCGAACACTCGCTGAATCCCACCCGCCTCCATCTTCGTCGTGAACAGCGCGACGCGCGTTCGATCCGAAGGCGGCGGCGTGAAGCGCTCCACGCGCGGCGAAATAGCACGAGCAGCGAGCGCGCGGATGGAACGCTCTTTCACAGGCGAGTGGAAGCCGGGTTCCGCGTTCCCTCAACAACTCGCCGTTCGACGTGACGTTTCGAGGATTTACCGGCCGTTCTAGCGGCGAACCGCGTGGCCCTCGTCTTGCACGTGACGCGCGTCACGCGCGTGCTCGCGCGAGGGAGGTCTCATGCGCAGCGGCGCGCGACGTCGAAGCTTGTTGGGCGCGCGGGCGCTGTTCGGGCCGGTCGCAGTCTTGTTGGTGTGGATCGCGGGCTCGGCCGCGCTCGCCGGCCCACTGCTGAGCGCCACCTACATCCAGTCCGCTTATGGAGGCACCGTCGTGCGTCCGGGCGTCGGGGCGACCGGCAGCTTCGACGGGACGCGCTTCACGCTCGATCCGGGAAGCGCCTTCAGCGGGACTGGATGCATCGGCTTCGTCGCGGGCTGCTCACCGCTCGTCGGGACCCAGTTCGTGCCTCCGATCTCGCGCCTCGACTTCTCGTTCGGCGCGAACGGGGCTCTCTCCGGCACGATCGGACAGGCCTCGATTCCGGTCGCTTCCGGGATCCACGGCACGGCGTTCGTGCGCGGTCGCTTCGCCAAGATGACGTTCACGTTCCTGACGATCCCGCTGAACGTCGGCGCGACGAGCGTGATCATGCGCCCGACGACCCCTTCCGCCACCACGCTCGTCGTCACCGTATTCGGCGACGGCTGGCACTTGGGTCAGATCACGGCGACCGGAAACACCGTCAACTTCTCCGCGAGGAACGACGTGATGGCGACGGGCGGCGTGACGGTGACCGCCGCGGGAAACACGCACTTGAATCTCGTCAGCCTGACGCGCGTGAAAGTTCGCGGGCTCACGGCGAACTACCTCGCTTTCCCGACGTACCTGCAGCTCACATACGCGCCGGAGCCGGCGCTCGCCGGAATGCTCTGCCTGGCGAGCATTGGCCTTGCAGCTGCCGGAAGGAAGCGCCGGCCCGCCCCCGAGCATTCGCGCTCGTGAGCGGGGCCGGCGTCCCCCGCGCCCCCGAACGCGAGGGTCACTCGTACCGAATGCCCTTCTTCGCGGCCTGTGCCTTGATCGCGTCGTTCACCTTCTGATCGAACGCGTCGTCGTTGCCGGCCGCGCGTTGGCGCGCCTCTTCCTTGGCGAGATACGCGTCGCGCTCCTGGCTCACTCGCGCGATGCGCTCCTGCACCTGCTTGCGCTTCGCGAGCTGCTCGTCGACGAACTCTTGGCGCGCGTCGGCCGGCATCGCGCGCAGCGGCTCCGGCAACGCTTCGGGCGCGACGGACGCGACGGGGCGCCCGGCCGCGGCCTCGTCGACCAGGTCCTTCGTCCCCGTAACAACCGAGCCCTCGCCCGCCTTCGCGAGATACGCGAGCCGGTCGGCGGCGGCGGGCGCCGACGCGCGCAGTGCGTTGCCGACCTTCGCCTCGGCCTCGCGCTGCTCGTCCTCGCGCCCGAACGCGACGACCGTTCCGGCCAGCTCGCGGTTCAGCTTCGCGAGCTCGTCGTCCATCGGCGTCGCCACCGCGACCATGCCGCCGTCCTGCGCGATCGCGGCGAACGTGCCCATGCCGAGCGACGCGATCTCGCGCCAGATCTGCGCCGTCTCGTCCCAGGCGCCGCACTGGATCGCGTTGATCGTGATGTCGCGCTGGCGCGCGAGCCGCACGCTGCGGTCGTACCGGATGTCGTCCTGATAATCGAGATGCGGCGGCGCGTCGCCGACCAGGAAGATCACGCGGTAGACGTCCTGCGCGGTGCTCCAGTCGAGCCGCGTGACCGCCTCGTGCAGCGCTTGATTCACGGACTCGGGCCCGTCGCCGCCGCCGTCGGCCTGGAACTGCATCAGGCGCGCGTAGATCGCGTCGATGTCGCTGGTCAGGTCGTACGTCGTCGTCACGTACGTGTCGCCGCGGTCGCGGTAGCCGATCAGCGCGAAGCGCACGTCGGTCTCCTGTTGCGCGGAGACGAGCTGATTCGCGATCGACCAGATCTTGCGCTTGGCGCCCTCGATCAGGCCGGTCATCGAGCCGGTCGTGTCGAGCACGAACGCGACCTCGATGTGCGCGGGCTCGTGCCGGGCCGGCGGCGCGGCGCGCTGCTGCTCGTCGGGCTCGTTCCATTCGTGGGCGCCCGCCGGCGCGAGCAGCAAGAGCGCTGCGAGCGCGGAGATCGCGGCCGTTCGGAGGCGAGAGGGCGAGGAATCGGGATGCATGGGAGTCTCTCCTGGAGGTTCGGAGTTATCAGGGTCGAACCTACGCCGAGGAACCCAGCTCACGGGTAAACGCCCGGTAAATCGCGCCGGGCTCGGTAAACGCCGCGTAAAACGGCGGCGGCCGGGCGCGCTTGCGAACGCGGAATCCGCCGCAACCCTCCGCGCCCACCGAAAGCTGCGCCCACCCCACCCCCGTCGTCCGGGGCGTGGGGCGGGTGCGTTTGCGCGTCCGGAGATCGGCATGCAGCCCGCGATCGGCTTCGACTTCGGCACCACGAACTGCGCGCTCGCCGTCGCGCTTCCTGACCGCGCGCCTCGGCTCGCCGAGTTCGCTGGACCCGACGGCGACGAAGCCACGTTCCG
>DASTOI010000505.1:0-4355 GCA_035762585.1 Myxococcota bacterium | reverse complement strand
CCGACGGCGGGGTGCGTGATCTCGCCGAGCCGCTTGCGGGCCTCGGGGTCCGCGAACACGATCTCGCCGAGCCGCGCGCGGTCGAGTGAGCCGTCCGGCCGCACGATCTCGGGCCCGAACGCGCGCGCGAGCTCGGCCAGCATCGGCGTCGCGGGCGCCTGGAGCTCGCGCACGATCGCGTCCGCATCGATCACGACCGCGCCGAGGCGCGCGAGCACGCGGGCGACGGTGCTCTTCCCGGTCCCGATCCCGCCCGTCAGCCCGACCACCCGCGTCATCGCGCGCAGCATGGGCCAGCCGGGCATCCTGGGCACCCGCCACCCACGGGGGCCCCTCGGGAGCAGGGCGGTAACTCCGCGGAAGCGCGGCGGAATCTGGCGTTTCGCGTTTGACCCTGTCGGACGGTTCCGATAGGCTGCGCGAGCTTTTTCGCGGGGTTACGCGGTTTCTCGCTCGTTCTTGCCGCTGCGTCTCTCCGTGGGTCGTGCGCTCGCGCACGATCAGCGATCGGCCGAAAGCGACGCGGCCATTCGAAGGGGAGCATGGGCGATTCGAAGGCACACAGGCGCGACGATGCGGCGAGCGACGAAGAGCTCGCACGCCTCCGCTCCGCCATCGACGCCGTCGATCGCTCGATCCTCACCGAGCTGAACAAGCGCGCCGAGCTGGTGAAGCAGGTCGGCGAGCTGAAGCGCGAGGGCCGCGCGACGGTCTACCGCGCCGCGCGAGAGCGCGACCTGGTCGATGCCCTCACGCGCTCGAACGTCGGCGCATTCCCGACTTCGGGGCTGCGCTCCGTCTTCCGCGAGATCATCTCGGCGACGCGCTCGCTCGAGGCGCGGCTGCGCATCGCCTACCTCGGGCCGGAGGGGACGTTCTCGCACGCGGCGGCGCGCGCGGCGTTCGGCGAGCAGGCCGACTACGTGCCGGTCGCGACGATCGGCGACGTGATCACCGCGGTCGAGCGGCACGAGGCCGATCATGGCGTCGTGCCGGTCGAGAACTCGACCGACGGCGTCGTCACGCAGACGCTCGACGCGCTGATCGAGACGCGGCTCGCGCTGTGCGGCGAGACGGTGCTGCGCATCTCGCATTGCCTGCTGTCGCAGTCCGGCCGGCTCGAGGACGTGAAGCGCGTCGCTTCGCATCCGCAACCGCTCGCGCAGTGCCGGCATTGGCTCGATCGCCACTTACCCGGCGTGACGCGCTTCGAGACCCCCAGCACGGCCGCGGCCGCCGCGCTCGCGACGAAGGAGGCGGACGCCGCGGCGATCGCGAGCGCGCTCGCCGGCGAGCTCGCCGGCCTCGCGACGATCGCCGCCAACATCGAGGACCGCCGGGACAACACGACGCGCTTCGTCGTGCTCGGCGGCGACGCGCCCGCGCCGAGCGGCAACGATCTCACCTCGCTCGCGTACACGGTGCGCAAGAGCGAGAGCGGCGCGCTGCACCGTTTGCTCGCGCCGTTCGCGGCGCACGGTGTGAACCTCACCAGCATTCAGGCGCGTCCGCTGAAGGGCACGCCGTGGGAGTACGTGTTCTTCATCGATCTCGAGGGGCACCACAGCGAGCAGCGCGTGCAGGACGCATGCGCCGATGCCGCGAAGGTGGCGACCTCGTGGCGCGTGCTCGGCTCGTTCCCGCGCGCGACGAACCTGCGCGCCGGGGAGGCTGGGTGATGCGCGTGGGGTCGTTCATCCCGAGCGAGGAGGCTGGGTGATGCGCGTCAAGCCGTGGATCCCGGGGATCGAGCCGTACAAGCCGGGCAAGCCGATCGAGGAGCTGGAGCGCGAGCTCGGGATCAAGTCGGCGGTGAAGCTCGCGTCGAACGAGAACCCGCTCGGGCCGTCGCCGAAAGCGCTGGCCGCGATCGCCGCCGCGGCGGCGCGCGTGAATCGCTACCCCGACGGCGCGAGCTTCAAGCTGCGCGCAAAGCTGTCCCAGCGCTTAGGGGTGGCGCAGAGCCAGCTCGTGTTCGGCTGCGGCGGCGACGAGATCTTCGAGCTGATGGCGAAGTCGTTCGTCGGACCGGGCGACGAAGTCGTCTACGCGTGGCCCTCGTTCGCGATGTACCCGATCGTGACCGCCGGCATGGGCGCGAGCGCCGTGCCGGTGCCGCTCACGCGCGAGCTCGTGCACGACCTGCCCGCGATGCGCGCCGCGATCACGCCGAAGACGCGCGTCGTGATGGTCTGCAACCCCAACAACCCGACCGGCACGAGCGTCGGGCGCGACGCGTTCGACGCGTTCGTGGCTTCGCTCCCCGCCGACATCGTGCTGGTGATCGACGAGGCGTACTACGAGTTCGTGCGGCGCCCGGACTTCCCGGATTCGCTGGACTGGATCGCGAAGCGTCCCGGCACGGTCGTGATTCGCACGTTCTCGAAGATCTACGGCCTCGCCGGCTTGCGCGTCGGCTACGGCGTCGGCGATCGCGAGCTGATCGACTACCTCGAACGCGCGCGCCACCCGTTCAACCTGAACCTGCTCGCCGAGGAGGCTGCGCTCGCGGCGCTCGACGACGCCGACCACGTCGCGCGGACGCGGCGCGTGAACGCGGACGGCATCGCCTACCTCGAGCGCGAGCTGCACGCGCTCGGCATCGCGACCTGGCCGACGGACGCGAACTACCTGCTCGCGGACCCGGGTGCCGGCGCGTACGACGCGCTGCTGAAGCAAGGCGTGATCGTCCGCCCGCTCGCCGGCTTCGGCATGCCCGGCCACATCCGCATTTCGATCGGCACCGCGGAAGAGAACGAGCGCTGCGTGAAGGCGCTGCAGCAGTGGAAGGCCGCGAAGTGAGCGAGCGAAGCGCGCAGCGAGCCGCGAGCGAGCGAGGTGAACGCGGCGGCGCGCACTTCCAACGCGTCGCGATCGTCGGCGCGGGATTGCTCGGCGGCTCGCTGGGATTGGCGCTTCGCGAACGGGAGCTCGCGCGCGAGGTCGTTGCGGTCGTGCGGCGCGCCGGAGCGCAGCGCGAGGTGGTGGCGCTCGGCATCGCCGATCGCGCGGAGCGCGAGCTCGCGGCCGGCGTGCGCGGCGCGGACCTCGTCGTGCTCGCGAGCCCCGTGCACGCGATGGCGGGGCTCGTCGCGGAGCTCGCGCCGCAGCTCTCGCCCGGCGCGATCGTCACGGACGTCGGCAGCGTGAAGGGCGTGCTCGCGGAATCGATTCCGGCGCTGCTGCCCGCCGGCGTCACGTATGTCGGCTCGCATCCGATGGCCGGCGGGCACCAGACCGGCTACGCGCACGCGCGCGCGGATCTGTTCGAGGATGCGGCGTGCATCGTGACGCCCGCGCGGCCCGCGAACCCCGCCGCCGAGGAGCGCGTGCTCTGGCTCTGGCGCGCGCTCGGCGCGCGCGCGCTGCGCCGCAGCGCCGCACGGCACGACGAAGAAGTCGCCTGGGTGAGCCACGCGCCGCACGCGATCGCGTTCGCGTTCGCGGCCTCGCTCGCAGACGCGCCGGCGGGCGCGCGCGAGCTCGCCGGGCCCGGCTTCCGCGATTTCACGCGCATCGCGGCGAGCGATCCCGCGATGTGGGCCGACATCCTCGTCAGTAACAAGCAGGCGCTCGCGGGCCCGCTGCTCTCTGCCGCCGAGCGCGCCGCCGCGCTCGCGCGCGCGATCGAGAGCGGCGATCGCGACGCCGTCGCCACGCTTCTGACCGCCGCCCGCGACCAACTCGCGGCCGGCGGAACGAACGCCCCATCCGGAGGCGCAATCCCGGAAATATCGGCTGCCAAGTCGGCGGCCCCCAAGGAGTGATTCCAGACTCATGTCTCAACAACCCACCACCGGAGCGACTTTCGCCGAGCTGTTCGCGAAGGACGCGCCGAAATTGAAAGAGGGCGAGGTCGTCAAGGGCCGCGTCCTCGCCGCAGATCAAGATCACGTCCAGGTGGACGTGGGCTTCAAGTCCGAAGGCCTCGTCGACGCCTGGGAGTTCATGGACGAAGGCGGGCGCCTGCTCGTCAAGCCGGGCGACAGCGTCGACGTCTTCATCGAAGAGGTCGAGGACGAGGACGGCTACATCGTCCTCAGCAAAGAGAAGGCCGATCGCCTCAAGATCTGGGACGAGATCAGCAAGGCCTTCGAGGCCGACGAGTCGGTCGAAGGCAAGGTGATCTCCCGCGTGAAGGGCGGGCTCTCGGTCGACATCGGCGTGAAGGCGTTCCTGCCGGGCTCTCAGGTCGATCTGCGCCCGGTGCGCAATCTGGAGGGCCTGCTCGGCGAGCGGCTGCAGTTCAAGATCATCAAGTTCAACAAGCGGCGCGGGAACATCGTGCTCTCGCGGCGCGCGCTGCTCGAGAAAGAGCGCGAGCGCATGCGCGCGACGACGCTGCAGACGCTGCA
>DASTOI010000504.1:0-3915 GCA_035762585.1 Myxococcota bacterium | reverse complement strand
CGACCTACGACACCGACCCCCGCATCGACGAGGTCGACGCCCGCCTGGCGGGACTCGACCTGGTCCTCCCCGACTTCCGCGCCATGCATCCGATGGGCGCGCGCCTGGCCCAGGAGTGCGTGCGGATGACGGCGCTCGAGTTCCGGAGCTTCATCTTCCCCACGCAGTACCGGGTGCCGAGCTACGCGCGCTGGCTGCTCGACGAGGCGGACATGAGCTCGGCCTACCGCTGGCACCGCGCGTTCCTGCAGCACCTGCAGTCGCGCCATCGGCGAAATCACTGGGTGCTGAAGACGCCGGCGCACCTGCTCACGCTCGACGCGCTGTTCGCGGAGTATCCGGACGCGCTGGTCGTGCAGACGCACCGCGCGCCGAGCCAGGTGGTGACGAGCCTCGCGAGCCTCGAGTTCACGCTGCGCGGCGCGTCGACCGACGCGATCGATCCGCGCGCGCAGGGGGAAGAGGCCGCCGCGCTGATCGAGCGCATGCTGCGCGCCGGCGCGGCGGCGCGCGCGGCGCATCCCGAGCGCGAGGCGCAGTTCTTCGACCTCGCCTACCCCGACCTCGTCGCGGATCCGGTCGGCAGCGTGAAGCGCATCTACGAACGCTTCGCGCTGCCGTTCTCGAGCGACTTCGAAGCGCGCATCCGCGCATTCCTCGCCGACAACGCGCAGGATAAGCACGGCGTGCACAAGTACGCGCCCGAGGTGTTCGGCCTCGACGCCGCGCAGCTCGAGCGCCGCTACGCGTTCTACACGCAGCGCTACGACGTGCGCGGCGCGCGCGGCTGACCGCGAGCGGACGCGCGATCAGCGCGCGCGGTCGACGGCCTTCATCGGGTCCTCGGTCACGCGCATCGGATCGCCCGCGGTGCCGCTCGGCGCTGGGATCTCGACCACGCGCTCGGGCACGTCGTCGTACTCGAGGCGCAGAGCGCGCGTCATCGTCGCGTGCATCTCGTACAGGCACGTGATGTACGTGAGCTCGAGGATCTCCTCGTCGCCGAGGCCGGCGCGCAGCGCTTCGAACACGCCGTCGGGCACGCGGCCGCCCTCGAGCACGAGCGCGTCCGTGTAGGCGAGCACCGCGCGCTCGAGCGGCGAGTAACAAGTCGCGACCTGCCAGTGCGGGATCGCTGCCACCTGCTCTTCGCGGAGCTCGACGTCGCGCGCCGCCTTGCAGTGCTGCGAGAACACGAACTGGCTGCCGCGCGCGAAGCCGGCGCGCGTCTGGCCGAGCTCGCGCAGCTTCGGGTCGAGCTTGCGGCGCGGGCTGCGGTAGACGCCGAAGCCGGCGACGGCGTGATCGAACACGTCCGGCACGAGCGCGAACACGGTCCACCAGTTCCCGGGCGTGCCGGTCGCGGTGCCCGGCTCGGCGATCGGATCGCGGTCGCCGAAGAGCGTCTCGTACAGGCGCTTCGCCCCTTCATGCGCCTCGGTACGCGGAACCTGTCGGAGTCGCGGCATGAGGTCTCCTTCGCGGGCGGACTCTATGGCGAATGCAGCCGGGGCCGCTGCGCGCGACGTCGCGGCTGGCGGATACTGCGCGCATGCCGGTCCGCCTCGAACGCCCGCCCGAGCACGTGCACGTCGCTCTCGTGACGCTCGATCGCCCCGAAAAGGGCAACTCGCTCGACCCCGCGATGCTGTGCGATCTCTCGGCCGCATGGCGCGAGCTCGCGGCCGACGACGCGGTGCGCGCGATCGTCCTGACCGGCGCCAGCGAGCGCGTGTTCTGCTCGGGCATGGACATGACGCGCACGATCCCCGCCGCGCAGGCGCTCGCGCGCGGCGAGACGATCGACCCGCGCGATTTCGAGGGGCTGCGCAACGTGAGCCGCGCGCTGCTCGCCGGCTTCGACCTCGGCAAGCCGCTGGTCTGCGCGATCAACGGCCACGCGCGCGCGGGCGGCTTCGACCTGATGCTCGCGAGCGAGCTGCGCTACGCGGTGCCCGAGGCGACGTTCGCACTCGAGGAGGTGGCGCTCGGCCTCTACCCGACCGGCAACGCGACGGTGCTGCTCGCGCGCCAGATCGGCTGGGCGCACGCCCACGACTTGTTACTGACCGCGCGGCCGATCGACGCCGAGCGCGCGCGCCGGATCGGGCTCGTGAACGACGTCGTCGCGCGCGGGGAGCTGCTGCCGAGCGCGTTCGCCGCGGCCGACGCAATCGCCGCGAACGCTCCGCTCGCAGTGCGCGCGACGCGCGCAGGCGTCCGCGAGCTGCTCTCGCTCCCGCTCGCCGACGCCTATGTCCGCCAGGAGGAGCTCGGCCGCCCGCTGCGCAAGACCGACGACGCCCGCGAAGCCCAGCGCGCCTTCGTCGAGAAGCGCAAGCCCACCTTCCACGGCCGCTGACGCCCCCACAAGTCACCAGGCCGGGGACGTTCATACCTGGCGGTGACCTGGGGGACACTCCTGCCCGCCAAGACTGTCCCCCATGTCACCGGCAAGTATGAACGTCCCCGAAGTGGTGACTTGTGCGCGGCGGAGGGGCGCCGCCGTCAGGCGCCGAGGCCGGCCATCAGGACGTACTTCCATTCGAGGAACTCGGCGAGGCCGTGGCGGCCGCCTTCGCGGCCGAGGCCCGATTGCTTCACGCCGCCGAACGGCGCCATCTCGGTCGAGAGGATGCCGGCGTTGATCGCGACCATGCCGGTCTCGAGCCCAGCCGCGACGCGCCACGCGCGGCCGAGATCACGCGTGAACAGGTAGGCCGCGAGGCCGAACTCGGTCGCGTTCGCGAGCCGCAGCGCCTCGGCCTCGTCTTCGAAGCGAAACAGCGGCGCGACGGGCCCGAACGTTTCCTCGTTCGCGAGCAGCACGCCGGGCGGCACGTCGGTCAGCACGGTCGGCTCGTAGAAGGTGCCGCCGCGCGCGTGGCGCCGGCCGCCGCACGCGAGCTTCGCGCCGCGCGCGAGCGCGTCGGCCACGTGCCGCTCCACCTTCTCGAGCGCGGCGACCGTGATCAGCGGCCCCTGCGCGACGCCCGGCTCGCGCCCGTCGCCGACGACGAGTGCGCGCGCCTTCCCCGCGAGCCGCGCCGCGAACGCGTCGTAGATTCCGGCCTGCACGTAGAACCGGTTCGCGCACACGCACGTCTGCCCGGTGTTACGGAACTTCGACGCGATCGCGCCCTCGACCGCCGCGTCGAGATCGGCGTCGTCGAACACCAGGAACGGCGCATTGCCGCCGAGCTCGAGCGAGACGCGCTTCACCGTGCCCGCGCACTGCGCCAATAACAAGCGGCCGGTCGCGGTCGAGCCGGTGAATGAGAGCGCGCGCACCGTGGCGCTCGCGGTCAGCGCGCCGCCGATCTCCTTCGGATCGCCCGTGACGACGTTGAAGACGCCGGGCGGCAGGCCGGCGCGCTGCGAAAGCACCGCGAGCGCGAGCGCGGAGAACGGCGTCGCCTCGGCAGGCTTCGCGACGACCGTGCAGCCGGCCGCGAGCGCCGGCCCGACCTTCCGCGTGAGCATCGCCGCCGGGAAGTTCCACGGCGTGATCACCGCGCACACGCCGATCGGCTCCGGCACGACCACGATGCGCGCGCCCGGGAACGGGCTCGGCACCACCTCGCCGTACGCGCGCTTCCCCTCTTCTCCGAACCACTCGAGGAACGCCGCGGCGTAGGCGATCTCGCCGCGCGCCTCGCTGAGCGGCTTGCCCTGCTCGGAGGTCATCAGCAGCGCGAGGTCCTCGCGATGCTCGAGCATCGAGTCGGACCAGCGTCGCAGGATCGCCGCGCGCTCCTTCGCGGTCATCTCGCGCCACGCGGGCAGCGCCCGCTCCGCGGCCGCGATCGCCGCTTCGACCTCCGGCGCCGCGAGCCGCGGGATCGCGCCGATGCGCTCGCGCGTCGCTGGATTCACGACGTCATGGCTCGCGCCGCTGCGCGCGCGCAGCGGCGC
>DASTOI010000503.1:0-9681 GCA_035762585.1 Myxococcota bacterium | reverse complement strand
CCAACAACTCCGCGAGCTCTATCCCGCGACGCTCGACTGCGTCCACTGCGGGCTGTGTCTCTCTTCGTGTCCCACGTATCTCGAGACGGGACGCGAGACGTCCTCGCCGCGCGGCCGCGTCTACCTGATGCGCGGCGTCGCGGAGGGGCGCATCCCGCTCGGTGAGGTGGTCGCGGAGGAGGCGTATCTCTGTCTCGGCTGCCGGGCGTGCGAGACGGCGTGCCCGTCGGGCGTGCAATACGGCGCGCTGCTCGAGCAGACGCGCGCCGCGATCGAAGGCGCGGGCTTGCGGCGCGGGCCGGCGAAGTGGATCGAACGCTTCGCGCTGCGCGAGATCGTCCCCAACAAGTCTCGGCTCTCCGCGCTGCTCACCCTGCTCGGGATCGCACAGGCGCTGCGGCTCGACGCGCTCGTCGCGCCTCTGCTCCCGGCGCGCCTGCGCGAGATGTGCGCGCTCCTCCCGCGCGTGCCGGCGCGGGCGCAGCGCCGGCGCCTGCCCGCGTTCACGCCGGCGCTCGGCGCGCGCCGCGGGCGCGTCGCGCTGCTCGAAGGCTGCATCATGCCCGAGCTGTTCGGGCCGGTGAACGCCGCCACCGTGCGCGTGCTCGCGCGCGCGGGCTTCGACGTGCTCGTGCCCGCGCAACAGGGCTGCTGCGGCGCGCTGCACGCGCACGCTGGCGAGATCGAGGCGGCGCGCGCGCTCGCCCGTAACAACCTCGTCGCATTCCAGGCGGAAGACGTCGACGCGCTCGTCAGCAATTCCGCCGGCTGCGGCGCCGCGCTGCGCGAGCTCGGCCACTGGCTGCCCGGCGCCGGCGAGTCGCTCGCGAGCAAGGCGCGCGACGTCTGCGAGCTGCTCGACGCCGCCGGCTCGCTCTCGTTCACGCGCGCGATCCCGGGCACGGTTTGTTACGACGACCCGTGCCACCTCGCGCACGGCCAGCGCGTCACCGACGCGCCGCGCCGGCTGCTCGGCGCGATCCCCGGGCTGCGCCTGATTCCGCACGACGACCCCACGAGCTGCTGCGGCGCAGCGGGCATCTACAACCTGACGCACCCCGAGATGTCGCGCGCGGTGCTCGCACGCAAGCTCGATTCGCTCGCCGCCGCCGACCCCGACTGGATCGCGAGCGGGAACCCCGGCTGCCTGATGCAGCTCGCCGCCGGCGCGCACCGACGCGGCCTCCGCGCGCGCGTCGTACACCCCGTCGAGCTGCTCGATCGCGCCACGGACGGGGACGTTCTTTAAGAAACTAAGAAACTCGTCCCGCGGGACGGACTACTTAGTTTCTCAAAGAACGTCCCCCGGTTGATGTCCGTTGCCCTCGCGGACGGCAGCGCGTGCACAAGAAGACTGCGCGGGCGAGTCGCGACGCACTCGGATGCGCGCTCGATCCAGCGCAGGTCGGCAACGCGCCGCGCGCTCGGGCAGCGGCATGACGATTGCAGCCAGCTTCCACCGCTCAGGAGACTGGCAGTGGTGTGGGCGCGGACGGGCTGTCCTTATTGCGGTGTCGGCTGTGGACTCCTCGCGCGCGTCGAGGATGGACGCGTCACGAAGGTGAAGGGCGATCCCGACCACCCGTCGAGCCGCGGCGAGGTCTGCATGAAGGCGGTGTGCCTGCCGCCGACGGTCGCGAACGAAGGGCGCGCGACGCGCGCGCTCGTGCGCACGCACCGCGCCGCGAGCTTCCAGCCGGCGCCGCTCGATTCCGCGATCGCGCACGCCGCGCGCGAGCTGCGCCGCATCGCGACCGAGCACGGCCCCGACGCGCTCGCGTTCTACGGCTCCGGCCAGCTCGGCAGCGAAGATTATTATGCGCTGACCAAGCTCGTGAAGGGCTTCCTCGGCACCGACAACCTCGACACGAACTCGCGCCTGTGCATGGCGAGCGCAGCCGCCGGCTACAAGAGCGCGTTCGGCGCCGACGCGCCGCCCGGTTGTTACGACGACATCGATCAGGCCGACGTGTTCCTGGTGATCGGAGCGAACGTCGCCGACTGCCATCCGATCTTGTTTCGGCGCCTCGCGAAGCGCGTCGCTGCGGACGAGCGCGTGCGCATGATCGTGGTCGACCCGCGCCGCACCGAGACCTGCGACATCGCGCACTCGCACCTGCCGATTCGGCCCGGCACCGACGTCGCGCTGCTGAACGCGATGCTGCGCCTCGCGATCGCCGAGGGCCACACCGACAAGGAGTTCATCGCCGCGCGCACCGAGGGCTTCGAGGCGGCGAAGCTCGCAGTCGAGCCGTGGACGCCGGAAGCGGCCGCGGAGTTGTGCGGACTTCCGGCGCGGGCGATCGAGGGCGCCGCGCGCGTGTTCTCGCGCTCGCGCCGCGCGATGGTGCTCTGGAGCATGGGCGCGAATCAGAGCGCGCACGGCACCGCGAAGAATCAGGCGATCATGAACCTGTGCCTCGCGACCGGAAACGTCGGGCGCCCCGGCTGCGGGCCGCTGTCGCTGACGGGCCAGCCGAATGCGATGGGCGGGCGCGAGGTGGGCGGGCTCGCGGGCCTCCTGCCCGGCCATCGCCACATCACGTCGGCGCTCGATCGCAGCTTCATCGCCGAGCAGTGGAGAGTCCCCGTCGCGCGCATCCCGTCGCGCAGCGGGAAGACCGCGACCGAGATCTTCGCGGGCCTCGAGGACGGCAGCATTCGCGCGGTCTGGATCCTCGCGACGAATCCGGCGGTGTCGCTGCCGAACGTCGAAGCGGCGCGCCGCGCGCTGCGCCGCGCCGAGCTGGTCGTCGTGCAGGACGCGTTCTTTCCGACCGACACCGCTTCGCTCGCGCACGTCTTCCTGCCGGCCGCGGGCTGGGCGGAGAAGGACTGTGCGATGACGAACAGCGAGCGCTTCGTGACGCTGTCTCGAAAGCTCGTGGAGCCGCCAGGCGACGCGCTGCCCGATTGGCAGCTGCTCGCCAAGCTCGCGCGCGAGCTCGGCTTCGGCGAGCACTTCGCGTGGGCGAACGCGGCCGAGGTGTTCGACGAGTTCCGCCGCCTCACCGCGGGCACCAGCGCGGACTTATCAGGGATCACGCACGCGCGGCTCGCGAACGGCCCGCTCCAGTGGCCCTGCCCCGCGGAGACGAGCCCCGGTGAGCCGCGCCGCTTCGCCGAGCGCTTCGCGACGGCGAGCGGCCGCGCGCGCTTCGTCGCAGTGCAGCCGCGCCCGCCGGCCGAGCCCGCCTCGCGCGAGTTCCCGCTCGTGCTCACGACGGGGCGCCTGAAGCCGCATTGGCACACGCGCTCGCGCACGCGCTGGTCGAAGAATCTCGAGGGCCGCGCGCCGGAGCCGGTGCTGGAGATGAATCCGCTCGACGCGCAGCGCGCCGGCGTCGTCGACGGCGGCTTCGCGGAGGCGCAGTCGCGCCGCGGCGAAGCGGTCGCGCAGGTGCGCGTAACACCCGAGATCGCGCCCGGCACCGTTTTCCTGCCGTTTCACTGGACGCGCCAAGACGGGTTCCTGAAGCCCGCGAACAACCTCACGCACGGCGCGATCGATCCGATCTCGAAGCAGCCGGAGCTGAAGCACTGCGCGGTGCGCGTGCGCGCGCTCCCGACGCCGGAGGATCTCTCGTGAGCCCCGAAGCCCGCGGCTCCGCGGCCGAGCACGGCCGACGCCTCGTGATGGTCGGCAACGGGATGGCCGGGCTCGCGTGCCTCGACGCGATCCTTCAGCGCGAGCCGTCGTGGCAGGCGACCGTGTTCGGCGAGGAGCCGCAGCTCGGATACAACCGCATCCTGCTCTCGACGCTGATCGCCGGCGAGTGCGAGCCCGACGACCTGATTACCCACGACGCGGCGTGGTACGCGGCGCGCGGCGTCGCGCTGAACGCGGGCGTGCGCGTCGTCGCGATCGATCGCGCGCGGCGCTGCGTGCGCGACGACACCGGGCGCGAGACGCCGTACGACCGGCTCTTGCTCGCGACCGGCTCCGAAGCGTGGGTGCCTCCGATCGACGGCGCCGCGCGCCCCGGCGTGCACGTGTTCCGCACGCTCGACGACACCGCCGCGATCCTCGCCGAGGCGCGCCGCGCGCAGCGCGCGGTCGTGATCGGCGGCGGCCTGTTAGGGCTCGAGGCCGCGCGCGGGCTCGCGAAGCGGCGCGTCGACACGACCGTCGTGCACCTGATGCCGTGGCTGATGGAGCAGCAGCTCGACGCCGCGGCCGGCGCGCTGCTGCGCGATTCGATCCAGCGGCTCGGCGTGCGCGTCTTGCTCGACCGCAAGACGCAGCGGCTCGAAGGCGCGGGCGACGACGCTCGCGCGCGCGTCGCGCGCGTCGTGCTCGAAGGCGGCGAGACGCTCGACGCCGATCTCGTCGTCGTCGCCGCCGGCATTCGCCCGCGCGTCGAGCTCGCTCGCAGCGCAGGCCTCGAGGTGAAGCGCGGCGTCGTCGTCGACGACTTCCTGCGCACGAGCGACGCCGCGATCTTCGCGGTCGGCGAGTGCGTCGAGCATCGCGGCAAGACCTACGGCCTGGTCGCGCCCCTCTACGAGCAGGGCCTCTCGCTCGCCCGTGCGCTCAACGGCGACGCGTCGGCGCCCTACGAGGGCTCGCTCGTCTACTCGAAGCTGAAGGTCGCCGGCGTGAACTTGCTCTCGGTCGGACGCTTCACGCCATCGCCGGAGGCCGGCTCGAGCGAGGCATTGCGCGTCGAGGACACGGGCGCCGGTTTGTACCGCAAGGTGCTGATCGAGGACGGGCGCGCGGTCGGCGCGATCTTGATGGGGCAGGTCGAGGACGGCCCGCGCCTAGTCGGCCTGGTCGCGAAGGGCGTCGCGATCGCGGACGAGGCGGAGCGGCGCGCGTTGTTATTGGGCTCGCTCGCCGCGGGCGCCGCCAGCGCTTCGCTCGAAGCCGACGAGCTCGCCGCCGTCGCCGCGCTCGCCGACGACGCGAACGTGTGCGGCTGCATGGGCGTCGCGAAGGGCACGATCGTGCGCGCGATCGAGGACGGCGCGAGCTCGCTCGCCGAGATCAAGCGCGCGACGCGCGCGTCGACCTCGTGCGGCAGCTGCTCCGGCACCTGCCAAATGCTGCTGCGCCTCGTGACCGGCGAGGCGGGCGCCGCGAAAGGGCCGAAGCTCGTCTGCGAGTGCGTGCCGCATCCGAAGGAGGAGCTGCGCCGCGGCGTGCGCAATCAGAACCTGCGCGCCGTCAGCGAGGTGCTCGCGGTCTACGGCAACGGCGCGGGCTGCTCGTCGTGCCGGCCCGCGCTCTCGTTCCTGCTCGACGAAGTCTGGCAGGGCCGCCACACCGAGGAGCGCGGCAGCCGCTTCGTGAACGACCGCGTGCACGCGAACATCCAGAAGGACGGCACCTTCTCGGTCGTGCCGCGCATGCGCGGCGGCCTGACGTCCGCCGCCGAGCTGCGCCGCATCGCAGACGTCGCCGACAAGTATGCGGTGCCGATGGTGAAGGTGACCGGCGGGCAGCGGCTCGACCTGTTAGGGGTGCGCAAGCAGGACTTGCCCGCGATCTGGAGCGATCTCGGCATGCCGAGCGGCCACGCGTACGCGAAGGCCGTGCGCACGGTGAAGACCTGCGTCGGCAGTGAGTTCTGCCGCTTCGGCGTCGGCGATTCCACCGGGCTCGGCGTCGCGCTCGAGGAGTCGACCGAGCGCCTCTACACGCCGCACAAGGTGAAGATGGGCGTGACCGGCTGCCCGCGAAACTGCGCGGAGGTGACGGTCAAGGACATCGGGATCATGGCGATCCAGGGCGGCTGGGAGGTGCTGGTCGGCGGCGCGGCCGGCATGCGCGTGCGCAAGGCCGACCTGCTCGTGCGCGTCGAGCACGAGAAGGCCGCGCTCGAGGCGTCGCACCTCTTCCTGCAGTACTACCGCGAGAACGCGGAGTACCTCGAGCGCACCTACGACTTCGTCGAGCGGCTCGGCATCGCGCGCATTCGCGCCGAGACGGTCGAGGCGTCCGAGGAGACGCGCGCGGCGCTGCTCGAGCGCTTCGCGCGCTCGCGCGAGATCGCCGCGGAGCCGTGGTCGAAGGAGAGCGCGGCGCCCGCGACGCCGCATCAGTTCGGCGCGCTGCCGGCGCCGAGCGGCGCGGCGCAGAACGGCGCGCTGCGCGTCGCGAGCCTCGCGGACCTCCCCGTCGGCGAGGGCCGCAGCGTGCGCATCGGCGCGCGCGAGATCGCGCTCTTTCGCACCGCGGAGCGCGAGGTGCGCGCGATCGCGGCGCGCTGCCCGCACGCGGGCGGGCCGCTCGCCGACGGCATCGTCGCCGGCGGAAAGGTCACCTGTCCGCTGCATGCGTGGAAGTTCGATCTCGCGACCGGAGAGGGGACCTCGCCCGGCGGAAACTGCGAGGCGATTCCGACCTACGCGGCCGAGCTGCGCGGCGACGAGATCTGGCTGACGCTTCCGGATCGGCGCGCCGCGCCCCTAACAGCAGGCACCGGCACGGTCACGGGATGAGCGGCGTCGTCTACCTCGTCGGCGCGGGCCCCGGCGCGGCGGACCTGCTGACGCTGCGCGCGGCGCGCGTGCTCTCGCGCGCGGACGTCGTCTTTCACGACGCGCTCGTCCATCCCGAGGTGGTCGCGCTCGCGCAGCGCGCGCAGATCGTCGCGGTCGGCAAGCGCTGCGGCGCGCACTCCACCGCGCAGCGCTTCATCCACAAGCGCTTGATCGACGCCGCGCGCAAACACGCAGTCGTCGTGCGCCTGAAGGGCGGCGATCCGCTGCTGTTCGGGCGCGCGCAAGAAGAGCTCGACGCGCTGCGCGAAGCCGGCATCGCGTGCGAGATCGTGCCCGGCGTCTCCGCCGCGTTCGCCGCCAGCGCGGCGCTCGGCATCTCGCTGACGGAGCGCGGCGTCGCGCGCTCCGTCTGCTTCGCGACGCCCCGCAGCGGCGCCGACCACGCCGCGGGCGATTGGGTCGCGAGCGTGCTCGCCGCCGACACCGCCGCGCTCTACATGGCGAGCGAGCACGCCGCCGAGATCGCCCGCACCCTCATCACACGCGGCAAACCTCCCGAGACGCCGGTCGTGATCGTCGAGAGCGCGACCCTCGCCGTGCAGCGCGAGCACGCGGCGACGCTCGCGGAGCTCGCCGCGGATCCGCCCCAGCTGACGGGCGGGCCGGCGCTGCTCTTGATCGGACCGCCCTATCGGCGCGCGCTCGCAGCGCGCGTGTCCGCGCTGCAGCGCAGCGCTCACGCGAGCTCGAAGTAGTCGATCACCTTCGGCTTCAGCTCTGCGCCGTTCTGCTTGGGCTCGTCGACGCCGATCACGTACACGCCGAGCTTCGCGGGCTGGTCCGGCTGTTCGCGGAACAGGCGGCAGCGCACGAACAGCTTGAACTGCTCGATGCGCGCCGCGCCGCCGGCCTCGTTGTTGTGGCCATTGAACGCGAGCGCGACGGCCAGGTACTCGCCGAAGAAGACACAGCTCGAAACCGCGCCCGTGAGGAAGGCGGCGGCGAAGCGAGGGATCGTCGCGGGCTGCTCGACGCCCCACCTCCACGGCACGCCGATTTGCGCGAGGCCATGTAGCGCGAACAGCGTCAGCAGCGGCCAGCGCCAACCACGTCGCGCCAGTAGAACCATCGCGATCTGGGCGCCGATCAGCGCGACGATCGCGAACCCTGTGGTGGAGAGCGCCCTCGACACCACCATGTACGGAACGCCGAGCTGGAAGACGCCGTGGAGCAGCCCGACCAGCCCGAGCCCGAGCTTCCCGATCAGCGCGTGGCGAGCGCCGCCGACGAACGCGCCCGCAGCGCTCAGGCCGACGACGCACGCGGCAATCGCGGCGATGAAGATCACGTCGGACGTGAGCAGCGCCGCGGAGTGGGTGCCGAACTTCCAGAGCGCGAAGTACGGCGCAAGGATCGCCACGATCCACGCCCCCCACATGCCGATCTTGCGGAGCGTCCTGCGTCCGACCGGGAGCTTCTGCGTCGGCTCCGTCTCCGCCGATTCGGCGCCGCGCTTGCGCAGCGTCTTCGAGCCCTCGTCACGGAGCCACACGGCGAGCGCGACGGATCCGACCGCGAGGAGGGCGAAGACGAAGAACCAGAGACTGTCATGGAAGACGTCAGGCGCTGGGCGCCCTCCGAGATCGAAGACGTGATCGCGCAGCCAAGTGAGCGTCTCGCCGTTCGGCGGCAATCCCATTTGAGTCGTCTCGGGCACGCTGGCTGCGAAGTAGACGATCAGAGCGATTACGGCGCCGATCACTCCGACGCCGCCGCCGCGATGGACCCACCATGGATTCAGCGTTCGACGAGCGACGAGCTCACGCGAGGTCGCGTGGTCCGGGTAGACCGCCTGGGGCGCGATGTCACCGAAGTCCGTGTGACTCGGATGCAGGAACGCGCCGCCCAGGCCGGCGACCACCGATGCGTAGTGTGGGCTCGCCTGGGCGCCGTTTCTGGCTGCGGGGCCCCAATAACGCGCGTAGTGATGCACGTCGCCGGCGAGATCGAGCCGGCATCGCTCGAGCGCTCGCCCACCCTCGTGAAACGGCTGTGACAGCTCGAGTGACGCGAGCGTCTTCGCAATCTCGGCATCCGCGGGAGCGGTTCTCCCGAAGACCGTCGACGGCTCCGGCGTCGCCAGCACCAAGCGCGTCGGCTCGTGCTCATCGATCAACTGCTTGAAGAAGGCTCGCTGGCGGCCGTCGATCTTGCCGCGCTGTGCGTCCAGCGCGAACAGCCACCAATCGAACGGCAGCTTCACGGCGGCATAGGTGCTCTCTTGCGCGCGGTAGAAGCCATGGATGTGGTTGTAGACCGGCTCGGAGTCGCCGGTCGGCTTGCGAAACACGCGATTGAAGCCGTCGAGCGCGTCGTAGTAGTCGTGGTTCCCGGGCACTCCGAGAATCAGTCGAGGATCCGGCTCGGCGCCGGTCCGCTTCGCCACGTCTTCGAACGCCCATTCGAACGGCTTCAAGAAGCGCTCGCCGAGGGTGGGCACGTCGGCGACGTGATATGCGGTATCGCCGCCGACCAGCAGGAACGCGCCGCGCCTGAGGACGAACCGACCTTCATCGAACGAGACGCACGCCCCGATCGGCGGCTGCTCACTCGTCACGCGGAGGTCCGAGAGCGCGAGGTACGCGACGCTGTACGTCGCCGCCGTGGCGTCGCCCGTGTCCGACAGGTAGTCGAACCAAAATTCCGACGCGTCGGGCTTCGAGGGCTCCGACGGCTGCGAAGCGCCCGACAGGTCGATGCAGTGCGCGGTCATCCAGTCCGTCGGGTCGATCTTGTCGCCGTAAACCGCTGACATCGCGATCTGCCGCGCCCGCGAGAGCAGCTGACTCCCCAGCAGCCACTTCACCGGCGGAAGATGCTTGCGCGCTGCCGAGCCCATCCCGCCGTCATAACTCTGCGGACGAAGCGCTCGATATGAGCTGCTTCACACGCGCTCGTCATCTCGCTCGCGAGCTCGAGCTACCCGCCCGCAACGCGCCGGCGGCGCCTCGATGGCGCCGCCGGCGCGCCCTCCCAACAAGTAGGCGCACCCGCGTATCGCAGGAGACGCACCCGCAAGAGCGCCGCAGCGGGGCCGGGGGCGGCGGAGGCGAGGTCGAGCGCAGCGGAGCCCCCCTGAGAATGCCCCGCGGTCCACTCGGTGGAACGCGCCGCATCGAATGTCCCTAATGATCCAAGGGGCGAAGCGAGCCACGAGCCGCAGCCGCCCCC
>DASTOI010000502.1:0-3583 GCA_035762585.1 Myxococcota bacterium | reverse complement strand
GAGGCGGGCTTCGCGCCGTGGACGGCCGGCGCGTTCGCGGAGCTCGTCGAGCGCGAGCTGCGGGTGACGCCGGGCCGCAGCGCTTCGGGCTTTCCGCTGACCGCGGTCGTGCTCGGCGGCGCGATCCCGATGCCGAGCGCGCTGCAGCTGATCGCGCCGCTCGCGCTCGGGTCACCGGTGATCGCGCGACCGGGCTCGCACGATCTCGTCACCGCGCGCGCGGTGAAGGATGCGCTCGCAGCGCTCGACGCGGCGCTCGGCGCTTGCCTCGAGGTGGTCGCGTTTCCGCACGCGGACCGCGACGCGATGGAGGCGCTGGCCGCGGCGGACTGCGTGGTCGCGACCGGCAGCGACGCTGCGGTCGCGGCGATCCGGGCGCTCACGCAGCCGTGGCAGCGCTTCGTCGGCTACGGGCACCGTTTCTCGGTCGCCGCGTTGGGGCGCGATGCTCCTCTCTCCGAAGCGTGCGCAGCGGCCGCGCGCGATGTCTCGCTCTGGGATCAGCTCGGCTGCCTTTCTCCGATCGCGCTCTATGCGGTGGGCTGGCGATGGGAAGAGCGGGCGCTTCTACTCGACGCGCTCGCGGCGGCGCTCGAGGAGCTCAGGAAGCGCTGGCCCGCGGGGCGCGTCTCGACCGAAGCGCGCGCGCGCCGCGCGGACGAGCTCGCGACCTGCGAGCTGCGCGCCGCCGCAACCGGCGATGTGGAGCTGCGCCGCGGAGCCGGCGGCGCGTGGGCGCTGCTCGCGGAACGAGATCCCGCGTTTCGCGGCTCGTCGTTGCACCGCACGCTGCGCGTCCACTTCGTCGAAGATCTCGACGGGATGTGTGCGAACCTCGCGCCCGTCGCGCGGCACTTGGCCTCGGCGGGCATCGCGGGATTCTCGAGCGCCGAGCCGGAGCTGCGCTCGCGTCTCGCGGAGCTCGGCGCGTCCCGCATCTGCCCCGCGGGAGCAATGCAGGCTCCCCCTATCTCTTGGTGTAACGACGGCCAGGGGGTCCTGTTGCCCCTCGCGCGCCTCTCGGACCGAGCCGAGAAATAAACCGCACCAAAGCAGTCCGATATTTACGGCACTGATTTGGTCCGATATGGTCGGCTGCTTCACTCGGAGGCCGACGTGCTCCGCATCAGCAAGCTCACCGACTACGGGATCATGCTGCTCGCGCGCTTCGCCGCGGCGCCCCGCGATGCCCAGCTGTCTGCGCGCGAGATGGCGGAGTGCACGGCGCTGCCGCTGCCGGCGGTGAGCAAGATGCTGAAGGAGCTCGCCGGCGCCGGCCTGCTCGAATCGCTGCGCGGCGCGAAGGGCGGCTACCGGCTCGCGCGGCCTCCCGAAGCCATCACGGTCGCCGAGATCGTGCACGCGCTCGAGGGGCCCATCGCGTTGATGGAGTGCACCGCCGGGCCCGGGCACTGCGAGGTGGAAGCGCGCTGCACCGTGTCCGAGCCGTGGCACCGCATCAATCGCGCCGTCCACGATGCGCTCTCGCGCGTGACGCTCGCGGAGCTCGCGCGCCCGATCGGCGGCGCGCCGCTGCTCCGCGTCGAGAACGCCGGCGCCGCCCCGAGCGCCGCCGCCATCAATCACCCTAACAGCTGAGCCAGCCATGTCCGAGACCGCCGAGCTACGAGAGCTAGCCGCCAAGGAATACGAGTACGGCTTCGTCACCGACATCGAGACGGAGAAGCTGCCCAAGGGCCTCTCCGAGGACGTCGTGCGGCTGATCTCCGCGAAGAAGCTCGAGCCGGAGTGGCTGCTCGAGTGGCGGCTCAAGGCCTACCGCCGCTTCCTACAGATGCTCGAGGCCGGCCATCACCCGAAGTGGGCGCAGCTCACGTATCCCCAGATCGATTATCAGGCGATGTACTACTACGCCGCACCGAAGCAGACGGCGAAGTACGACAGCATCGAGGACGTCGACCCCGAGCTGCTGCGGACGTACGAGAAGCTCGGGATCCCGCTCGCGGAGCAGAAGCGGCTCGCGGGCGTCGCGGTCGACGCGGTGTTCGACAGCGTCTCCGTCGCCACCACGTACAAGGCCGAGCTCGAGAAGCACGGGATCCTCTTCGGCTCGTTCTCCGACGCGGTGCAGAAGCATCCCGAGCTCGTGCGGCGCTGGCTCGGCTCGGTGGTGCCGTACTCGGACAATTTCTTCGCCGCGCTGAACTCGGCGGTCTTCAGCGACGGCTCGTTCGCGTACATCCCGAAGGGCGTG
The DNA here is from genome assembly GCA_035762585.1 of Myxococcota bacterium. GTDB lineage: Bacteria > Myxococcota_A > UBA9160 > UBA9160 > UBA6930 > VGRF01. The sequence goes on along the minus strand of DASTOI010000502.1, from coordinate 1,368 downwards.
CGCTGCCCGATGGAGCTGTCGACCTACTTCCGGATCAACGCGCAGGAGACGGGTCAGTTCGAACGCACCCTAATCGTTGCGGAAGAAGGCGCGTACGTGTCCTACCTCGAGGGCTGCACCGCGCCACGACGCGACGAGAACCAGCTGCACGCGGCCGTCGTGGAGCTGATCGCGCTCGACGACGCCGAGATCAAGTACTCGACCGTGCAGAACTGGTACCCCGGCGACGAGCAGGGCCGCGGCGGGATCTACAACTTCGTGACCAAGCGCGGCGCCTGCCGCGGCAAGCGCTCGAAGATCAGCTGGACGCAGGTCGAGACCGGCTCCGCGATCACGTGGAAGTACCCGAGCTGCATCCTGCAGGGCGACGACTCGGTCGGTGAGTTCTACTCGGTCGCCCTCACGCGTGGCCGGCAGCAGGCGGACACCGGCACCAAGATGATTCACATCGGGAAGAACACCCGCAGCACGATCGTCTCGAAGGGCATCTCCGCCGGCCGCGGGCAGCAGAGCTACCGCGGGCTGGTGAAGATCGGCCCGAGGGCGACCGGCGCCCGTAATCACTCGCGCTGTGATTCGCTGCTGCTCGGCGACCAGTGCGGCGCGCACACCTTCCCGTATCTCGAAGTGAAGAACGCGAGCGCGACGGTCGAGCACGAGGCCACCACCTCGAAGATCTCCGAGGACCAGCTCTTCTACTGCCGCCAGCGCGGCATCTCGGAGGAGGACGCGGTCTCGATGATCGTGAACGGCTTCTGCCGCGAAGTTCTCAGGGAGCTTCCGATGGAGTTCGCGGTCGAGGCGCAGAAGCTGCTCGGCGTGTCGCTCGAAGGCAGCGTGGGGTGAGCAAGCGGCGCTTCGCCGCGCGCAGCGAGGCGAAGTCTTCGGAGCCGAGCGGAGATCGAACAATGGAAACAACGTCGCTCAACGAGGTGAACGCCTCACTCATTCGAGGGCCAGTCGACCGATGAGCGTTCACGAGAAGAAGCCGCTGCTGGAGATTCGCGGGCTCGAGGCGCGCGCCGCGGGCAAGCCGATCCTGCGCGGGATCGATCTCACGATCCGTCCCGGAGAAGTGCACGCAGTGATGGGCCCGAACGGCTCGGGGAAGAGCACGCTCGCCGGCGTGCTTGCTGGGCGCTCGAGCTTCGAGGTCACCGCCGGCTCGGTGCACTTCGACGGCCGCGACCTGCTGGAGCTGCTGCCGGAGGAGCGCGCGCGCGAGGGCGTGTTCCTCGCGTTCCAGTATCCGGTCGAGATCCCGGGCGTCACCAATAATTACTTCCTGAAGGCCGCCGTTAACGCGGTGCGCGAGCACCGCGGCCAGGACACGCTCGACGCGATGGACTTCATCGCGCTGTCGCGCGA
>DASTOI010000501.1:0-4528 GCA_035762585.1 Myxococcota bacterium | reverse complement strand
GACGCTCGGTGGACCGCTGCTCACCGAGAGCGGCCTCGTCTTCATCGGCGCCACCGTCGACTACTACCTGCGCGCATTCGACGCGCAGACCGGCGAAGAATTATGGAAGGGCCGCCTGCCGACCGCCGCATTCGCGACGCCGATGTCGTACCGCGCCGGCGGCCGCCAGTACGTCGTCGTCGCCGCGATGGGCTACGGCCGCGGCGGAATTCCCGTCGACGACACGCTGATCGCATTCGCGCTGCCGCGTCGGGATTGACACCGATTGGGGTCAGGCTCGAATCGTCGCTTTTCGACGATCCGTGCCTGACCCAAATTCTCGCGCGGTACGCTCGTGCCCTCATTCGCGCGCCCGCGGAGCCGCACGTGTCCCACATCCCGCAGTTCGTGAAGTACGCCGCCGCGTTCGAAGAGGCGTTCCGCAGCGATGACTGGTCGGCGATCGCGCCGTTCTTCAGCGAAGACGCGCGCTACGACGCGCACCTCCCGCCGCCGCTCGGCGGCTCATTCGCCGGCCGGCCCGCGATCCTCTCCTACTTCAAGTTCGTGCTCGACGCGTTCGACCGCCGCTTCGCGACGCGCGAGGTCTCCCTGATCGCGGGGCCGCGCGAGAACGGCGACGCGGTCTGGATCCGCGGCGGCGCGCGCTACACGGCGCCGGGCGTGCCCGGTCTCTACTTCGAGCTCGAGGAGACGGTGACGTTCGCCGGCGATCGAATCCGCGGGCTCGAAGATCGCTACGACCCGGAGACGATCGCGCGCGTGCAGGCCTACCTGCGCGCGAACGGGGCAAAGCTCGGAATCTCTGGCTTCTGAGCGCGGCGCAGACCGACGAGCCTGCTGAACCGGCGCGCGCGCGAGCCTAGACTGCGCGCGCGCCCAGGAGGCCCTGATGGCACAGCCTGCACTCGCTTCGCCCGCGCGCTTCGGCTCGCACGGCCGCATCCTGATCGCGGATCTGACCACGCGCACGACGCGCGTCGAGGAGCTCGACGAGTCGGTCTATCGCCAGTTCTTAGGGGGCTACGGGCTCGGCGCTTACCTGATGTGGAAGCACTATCCCGCCGGCGCCGATCCGCTCGCGCCCGAGGCGTGCTTCGCGATCGTTTCCGGCCTGCTCACCGGCGCGCGCACGCCGTTCTCCGGGCGCATCCAGATCGTCGCGAAGTCCCCGCTCTCGGGGACGTGGGCCGATTCGAACTCGGGCGGGAGCGTCGCGAGCCAGCTGCGCCGCGCGGGCTACGACGCCCTCCTTGTTACGGGCCGCGCGAGCGCGCCGACGGTTCTCGTCGTGCGCGACACACAGGTGACGTTCGAGCCCGCGGGCGATCTCTGGGGCAAGGAGATCCCGCTGGTGTTCGACGCGCTGCGCGCGCGTTATGGAAAGCAATCGGAAGTCGGCGTCAGCGCGATCGGGCCGGCGGGCGAGCAGCAGTCGCGGATCGCGAGCGTGATGAACGACCGCTACCACGCGTTCGGCCGCCAAGGCTTCGGCGCGATCTACGGCGCGAAGAACCTGAAGGCGATCGTCGTGCACGGCTCGGGCGAGGTGCCGATCGCGCGGCCTGAGAAGTTCCGCGAGCTCTGCTCGAAGATCACGGCCGACTACAAGCAGGATCTCTCGCTGAAGACGCGCTTCATGGTGTGGTTCGCGAAGGCGAAGCCGGCGCTCGGCTTCATGTACCGGCTGATGTCGCGCTTCGGGATCAAGGTCGACGCGCCGGTGCAGGCGATGCGCCAGCTCTGGTCGGATCGCGGCACCACGGGCGCCGTCGCGCTCAGCATCGAGAACGGCGACGGCCCGGTGAAGAACTGGAAGGGCGTCGGCTCGCGCGATTTCCCGATCGCCACCAAGGGCATCAAGCTCGACGGCGACGCGGTGGCGAAATACGTGACGAAGCGGCTCTCGTGCGGCGACTGTCCGGCGCCGTGCAAGGGCATCGTCGCGGTGAAGAGCCGCGGGCTCTCGGACGTGCGCCGGCCGGACTACGAGACGATCGCCGGCTTCGGCGCCGCGCTGCTGAACGACGATCTCGAGGTTGTTACGGCGTGCCACGATGCCTGCAACCGCTACGGGCTCGATGCCGTCAGCTCGAGCGCAACGATCGCGTGGGTCTGCGAAGCGGTGGAGGAGGGGATCCTCGGCGCGAAGGACCTCGACGGGATCGACATGCGCTGGGGCAACGGCGAGGGCGCGCTCGCGCTCACGATCAAGATGGGGACGGGCGAGGGCTGCGGCGCGTGGCTGCGCCACGGGCTCGCGCGCGCGTCGCAGCACGTCGGGCGCGGCAGCGAGCGCTTCGCGGTGCACATCCACGGCGTCGAGCCGGCGTATCACGACTCGCGCTTCACCTCGATGATGGGCGTCTCCTACATCTCGGATCCGACGCCCGGCCGGCACACCACCGGCACCGCGTCGTGGCGCGAGACGTTCAACGTCGCATTCCCGATTCCGGGCGCGGTCGACGAGAAGGACACGCAGATCGGCTGGCGCACGACGGAGAACAAGGGCCGCGCGCAGGCGGTCTACAGCAACGCGCACCAAGTGATGAACGGCCTCGGGCTGTGCCTGTTCACGAACATGACGGGCGGCCTGCCGTGGCTCGATCTGACGAACGCGCTCACCGGCTGGGACCTCGACGCGAAGGAGCTGCTGCGCTGCGGCGAGCGCATCCAGAACCTGCGCGCCGCATTCAACCGCCGCGAGGGCATCAAGCCCGCGGACTTCAAGCCGCACGCACGCATGATGGGGCAGGGCGACGGCCTGATGACCGCGGGCCCGCTGCGCGGGATCACCGTGCCGCTCGAGGAGCTGCGCCGCGATTATTACGCCGCGATGCAGTGGAACGCGGAGAGCGGGCACTTGAACGCGGCGCACGCGCGCGCGCTCGGGATCGACGGCCTCTTGGCGGGCTACCTCGACGCATGAGCGTGCTCGCGCGACTCGGAGCATGGGTCCGCGGCGCGCCGCAAGCGGCGCTTCGCCGCGCGCAGCGAGCCGCAGGCGAGCGAAGTCGACCCAGCAAGGTCCGTGTGCGCGTGATCCTCAAGGGCCGCATCGGCGATGGCTGGTACGACGTGAACGAGCAGCTCGCACTGCCCGCCGGCGCGACGCTCGGCGATCTGATCGCTCACGCCGAGCGCCGCGGCATCGCGCTCGCGCGCGCGATCGAGGAGAGCCCGCATCTGCGCCACACGCTGATGTGGAACGGCGAGCGGGCGCCAGTGGACGAGCACCGCGACCGCGCGCTCGCCGACGGCGACCAGATCTATCTACTCGGCCCGCTCGCCGGTGGCTGAGCGCAAGCGGGAGCGCTCGGAAGGCCGGAACCGTTTCCCGCTTCTCGAGCGCTACGCGCTCTCCCGCTCCGCCGCTGCCGGTGCAGCCGGCCGCACGCTCTGCATGCGCGGGAAGTAGTCGAAGCGCTCTTCCCACGGAACGCTCAGGGCGATCAGGATGCGGCGCTTGGTGGCCTGGCGGCAGTCGTCGCCTTTCTCGACCGCGTGAATCGTTCGGGCGGAGACTTTCGCGCGGTTGGCGAGCTCGGCTTGAGTCCAACCGCGGGCTTGTCGCGCGGCGCGAATGCGGTTCATGGCGTGGCCTCGAGCTGAGGGGTGAAGGGAGCCGACAGTAGCGCCGGCGGCTGGCGCGAGCAGCCGATCCCGCCTCGGATCCGCGGCCTTGGCGAGCAAACTGCGAATAGGTGCGATTCGGATGCGAGCGCCTCGTCAGGCGGCCAGGCCGACGCGCAAGAGCGACGAAACCCGAGTGATGACCGGGAGTTGCGATGGGGCGACCGGGCCCGCATGAGTTTTGGCTCCCCGGGACTCACTGCGCCATTTCCGGCCAGTGCGTCCCACATCCATGGCGGAGGTCCCCGCCATGCTGCGCCATGCCGCGCTCGCGCTTCTTCTCACCGCCGCGTTCGCTCAGTCCGCCGCGGCCGCCACGCTCACGTTCGTGATCGGCCTCACCGGTGAACAGGAGGTCGACGCGATGGGGAACCCAGGGCAAGGCGATCCGGACGGATTCGGCGTCGCCACGCTGACGATCGACGACGTCGCGCTGACGATCTCGTGGGTGATCCAGGTGGCGAACCTCGACACGGTCGTCGCGGCTCACATCCATCCCGGCGCTGTCGGTGTCAACGGCGCGCCCGCCGTGGACTTCAGCGGCCAGCTCACGGGCAGCGGCCTGATGGATCCGGACCTCGCTGCGGTCGTCGCGGATCCCAGCCAGTGGTACGTGAACGTGCACACCGAGGCGTTCCCCCCCGGCGCAATCCGCGGACAGATGTGCGACCCGCTCACGGTGGTCCCCGAGCCGTCGACTCTCGCGCTGCTCGCCACCGCGGCGGGCTTCGTGGGTCTGCGTCGCCGGCGCGCCTGACCGCTAGCGCGCGGAGCACCTCAGCGCGCTAACTCTGCCTTCGCTGACCCGGAGGCAGAGATGGCGCTCGATCTGTTGATCCGCGGCGGAACGCTGGTGGACGGAACCGGCGCTCCCGCGCGCACCGCCGACGTCGGC
>DASTOI010000500.1:0-5473 GCA_035762585.1 Myxococcota bacterium | reverse complement strand
CTCCGCGTCGAGCGTCGTGATGGAGATCATCACGCTCGCCGCGTTCACGCGCGCGAGCTCCGCGAGCAAGTCGGCGTCGCGCGTGACGAGGAAGCCCTTCGTCACGATGCCGACCGGATTGCGGAACTCGGCGAGCACTTCGAGACAGCCGCGCGTGATGCGCAGCCGGCGCTCGGCCGGCTGGTAGCAATCGGTCACGCCCGAGAGCATCACGACGCGCGGCTTCCACGCCGGCGACATCAGCTGCTTCCGTAACAGCTCCGCCGCGCGCGGCTTCACGAGAATCTTGGTCTGAAAGTCGAGGCCTGCGGAGTAGCCGAGGTACTCGTGCGTTGGGCGGGCGTAACAGTTGTGCGTCGCCAGCCCGTTCGCGACGAACGTGCGCGTCGAGGTCTGGATGTCGACGACCTCGCGCAGCGCGCCCGCCTCGATCGCCGTGATCCTCGCCGGACGCGCGACGGCGCGGAGCCCGATTCGCCGTTCGGAATCGAATCGGGGCGGCCGCGAGCCGCGCGCCGCGGAGAACAGCTGGAGCAGCCCGTCGCCCGCGCGCAGGTCCTTCGTCGTCACCCAGTCGGAGCGCGGACCGGTGAGCCAGGGATGTTCCGGGGTCGTCGTCACCACGCCGCGCTCCGTGACGAGCCGCGTCGTTTCTCGTCGAGAGCGCCAGACGTTCTCGACGACGCTCCGGCGCAGCATCCGATCGCTTCGCGTTCGAGGAGCTTCATCGAAGCCGACGACCTCGTCGCCGACCCTCAGGTCTCCGATCCGCGACCACGACAGGTCCGCTCGCAGCACCGGCGTCTCGGGCGTGAGGCAGTACGAGCACGCGTGCTGGCAGCCCCGATACGGGTTCACGCTGGCGTCGAAGCCGACGTCGGGGCTCTCGTTGGTCGCGACGATCGTGCGCGAGGGATCGATCAGCAGCTCGGTGCGCGGGTCTTCGGGCGGGTCGTCAGGGCTCGCCGCGAATCCAAGCTCGGGCATGTCGGCGAGATGGATGCGCTCGAAGCGGTTCGGCGGGTTCGCGCGGCCGGCGGGCGGGGTGACCATGGATGGCGAATCTACGACGAAAATCGGGGCCGAGGCAAGCGCTCCTTTCGCGGGCGAAGCGCGGGCAAGCGCGTGCGCAGCGCCCGGCTCTCGTCAGTCCTTCTCGAGCCAGCTCGCGAGCTGCGGCTTCACGCGCGCGTCGAACGCGAGGCTGAGGTCGATCTGCTCGAGCGCCTTCTTGACGGCGCGCACCGCGGTCGGCACCGGGTTCTTGCGGAAGAACGCGGCGATGTCGCGGCGGGCGTCGCGTGTCGCGAGCGCGGCGCTCGCCTCGATCGGCCGGCTGACGAGCGCGGGCGGCAGCTTCTTGCGCAGCGCGGGAAAGCGCTTCTTGAAGAACTCCCAGGTCGCCGGCGCGGCGCTCGGATTTCCGAGCATCACGCCGAGCAGGATGCCGACGTCCTGCGCGCTCACCTCGTCGGTGAGGTTGAGCAGCAGCGTGCGCTGCACGAGCTCGCGCGCGCGGAAATCGCCGAGTGCCATCAGCAGGCGCCGCGCCTCGAGCGGCGTGGGCGCCGCCTTGTGCGCGGCGAAGTAGCGGTCGTAGAGGGCCGCGTCGCCGACTGCGGCGGCGACCGTGGTCGCGATCGCGGCGAGCTCGGGCTCGACGCTCGTGCGATCGCGCAGCACCGCATCGACGAGCTCGCCGGCGCGCTCCCGCACGGCGGGGCTCTCGCCGACGTCGCCGACCAGTGCGAAGAGCATCGCGCGCAGGCGCCGCACGTCGTCGCTCTCGCTCGCCGCCGGCGCGAAGCCGAGCGCGTCGAGCGCCGGCGCGAACGCGTCCGCGACGCGCGCGCGGAGCTTCTGCTCCGCGGCCTCGCCGAGCGAGCGCTTCGCGGAGCGCGCACAGGCCTCGAGCGCGGGGCGCAACGCGAAGAGCACGTCCGGGTCGCGCTCGTTCCCGAGCGCGAACGCGAGCCCGAAGAAGTCCGCGAGGCTGCCGTGTCCGGCGCGCAGCGCCGCAGCGAGGTGGCCGACGAGCCCTTGGCGCTCCACCGGGGTCAGCTCGCGCAGATGCGCGAGCAGCGCCGCCAGCTCCTGCGCCGTGTGCAGCGGGCGTACGAATCCGGCTTCCTCGGCGTTTCCGTACAGGAAGCGCGGCGCCTCGCCGTCGAGCCCGAACTCCCCGCGCGCCCGCCCTAACAGCTGACGCACCTGGCGCGACCCGACCGCGCTGCCCACGCGTCCGACCCACGGGATCGGCCAGCGCTTGGTCGCGTCGCGCGCCGGCTTGTCGGCGTTCGGCCGGAAGCGCTCCTGGCGGTAGCGCACGAGCTGCTTGCCGCCGCGCTCGACGCGCTCGAGCCGTAACAACGGGAATCCGGGCTGCTCGATCCAGCGCCGCATGATCGGCTCGACGTCTTGTCCCGACGCCTCCGAGAGCGCATTCCACAGGTCGGCCGCGACCGTGTTGCCCTCTTGGTGCTCGCGGATGTACTTGCGCACGCCGGCGCGGAACGTCTCCGCGCCGAGGTAGCGCTCGATCATCCGCACCACCGAGGCGCCCTTCTCGTACGTGATCAGGTCGAAGTTCTCCGTGGCCTCGGCGGGGCTGCGCACCTCGATGTAGATCGGATGCGTGCTCTCGAGCGCGTCCATGCCGAGCGCGGCGGAGCGGTCGTGCTGGAACGTGCTCCACATCCGCCACTCGGGCTTCCAGCCGTCGACGACCTGATAAGCCATCCAGGTCGCGAACGCCTCGTTCAGCCAGAGGTCGTCCCACCACGCCATCGTCACGAGATCGCCGTACCACATGTGCGCGAGCTCGTGGCAGATCACCTCCGCGACGCGCTTCAGCTCGAGCGTGGTCGTGCGCGCGGGATCGACCAGCAGCAGCGTCTCGCGGAAGAAGACCGCGCCTGCGTTCTCCATCGCGCCGGCCTCGAACTCGGGCACGGCGACGAGGTCGAGCTTCTCGTACGGATACGGCAGATCGAAGTAGCTCTCGAGCCGCGCGAGCGTCTCGCGCGCGGCTTCGAGCGCGAACGCGGTGAGGCCCTCCTTGCCCGGCACGTGCCAGATGCGGATCTCGGTTTCTCCGCAGTGCACCGGCTCCGACGCGACCAGCTCGCCGACCGCGAGCGCGAGCAGATAGGTCGAGAGCGGCGGCGTCTGCGCGAACACGACCGTCTTCCGGCCGCCCTCGCGCGGCACGATCTTCTCGACGGGGTTGTTGCTGATCACGGTGTTCGCGTGCGCGGTGGTCACCGAGATGCCGAAGCGCGCCTTCAGCGCGGGCTCGTCGAAGCACGGGAAGAAGCGGCGCGCCTCGGTCGATTCGAGCTGTGTGAACGCGTACTTGCGCTCGCCGGAGCGCGCGGCGTAGAAGCCGCGCAGGTCGCTCGCGAGCTTCGCCTTGAACTCGAGCACGAGCGTCGCGCTGCCGGCCGGCAGCGCCTCGGCGAGCACGATCTCGACGGTCTCGCGCTCCGGCCGCGCCTGCACGCGCCCGCGCACGATCTTGTCGCCGATTTCCGCGTGCGCCTTCGTCACCGTGAGCCCGACCGCGTGCAGCTCCAGCGTCCGCTTGCTGCGCGCGAGCTCGACGTGGTGGAGCACGTCGCCCGAGAACAGTTCGCTCTGCGCGGGATCGACCGCGATGTGGAGATCGGCCTCGATAGGGCGCACATCCGCGGGCAGCCGATACGCCCCGCGCAGGCGCTCGCTGCGCGCGCGCTTCGCCGCGGCGCGCTTGCGTTTCGCCTGTCCCCTCGCGCCCTCGTCCTTCGCCACGTCGCCCTCCGCAAAGAGGGGCGCATCTTACCGGCAGATCGAAGGAAACCCGGGACCGAATCGCGCCGCGGGAACGACCGCGAGGCCGACGCCGTCGCACTCGTCGGCCCGATCCCTAGGGCGCGTCCATGAAACCGAGCCGACAGCGCCGCGTTTCAGTGAAGTGCACCGACAAAGGGGGGAGAGAGATGACTCGTCAGATCGCTGCTTCGCTGATCACGGTCGCGGCGCTGCTCGCCGCGGCGCCGGCTGCCAATGCGCGCGACTACCGCTTCTTCGAGCAGGGCGACCGCGTCTACTACCAGCCGTATGGCTCGGGCAGCTACTTCGAGAAGGTCGCGCCGCCGCACTTCTACTTGCCGAAGGCCGTGAGCGCGTTCGAGAAGGGACACCGCTCGGTGTCGGCCGAGTATCTAGAGAAGGCCGCGGTGGGCTTCGCGTACTTCGAGGAGCGCGCCGCCGGCGAGGACAAGCGCCAGCTGAAGATCGCCGGTCGCGCTCTCGAGAAGCTGGCGTACAGCGTGCGGCGTGGGGAAACCGAGCTCACGACGCTGCAGCGCGCCGTGAAGGACGCCGAGCGCGTGCTCGACGGCGAGCGCGTCGCGTCGATGGCGGCGCCGCAGAGCTGAGGGAGCGTCAGAGAGTCGCGGCCGCACCGGCGGCCGCGGCCTCACGCGCGCTCGCGACGAGCGCGTCGACCGCACTGCGAAGCGCGCCCGCGGTGCGCTCGTTTGCGAGGATCGCGTCCGCGTCGACGCGATTCGTCCAGAGGTGGAGCGTGATCGACGCCGCCGGAACGAGGCGCGCCTCCATCGTCGTCAGGATCTCGCGCAGCTGCGGCGTTCCGTAGCTCGAGCGCGAGGTGTCGATCAGCGCGAGCGGCTTCCCTGAGAATTCGCCGCTCGAGACGATCCAATCGAGTGCGTTCTTCAGCGCGCCGGGCACGCCGTGCACGTACTCGGGGCTCGAGACGAGGATCGCGTCGGCGTCGCGCAGCGCGCGCCGCCACGCGGCGACCGCCGGCGGCGGCGGATCGACGTCGAGGTCCGGGTTGAAGTGCGGCAACGCCGCGATGCCCGGGAAGCGCTCGACGCGCACGCCCTCGGGCGCGAGCCGTGCGGCGGCATCGAGCAGCGCCCCATTCGAGGAAGCGGCGCGCAGGCTTCCGCAGATCGCGAGGACGTGCATCGCTGTCGGCTCGCTTCGGTGTTAGGGATCAGAGCCCGAGCCGCGCCACTTCCTCGCGCCGCCGCGGCTCGTCGTAGCGCAGGAAGTACTCGTCGAGCTGCGGCGGCGCGACGCGCGTGCCGGCCAGCATCGCATGGACTTGGCCGCGGTGATGCGTCTGGTGCACGAACAGGTGAGCGAGCACTGCCGGGATCGCTTCCTCGAAAACGCCCTCGTCGCCGCGGTCCGTGGCGACGCTCCGCCCGAGCTCCGCTTCGTTCAGCGCATCGCAGAAGCTCACCAGCCCGCGGTCGGATGCGCGTTGCGCGCTCGCGAGCCCGTCGATCTCGGGAAACGGCAGCTCGACATCGAACACGCGCAGGCCGCGCCCCGCGCTCTCGAGCGCGTCGCGGTAGTACCAGTCGACGGTCAGGATGTGGTTCAGCGTCAGGATGATCGACGGGAAGAAGCTGACGCGCCGCGCGTGTAGCTCCTCGCGTGAAAGCTGTGCACACGC
>DASTOI010000499.1:0-4396 GCA_035762585.1 Myxococcota bacterium | reverse complement strand
CGATCGCGGGATCGGAAAGGCTGATCAGGTACTTCTTCTGCTCGCCGAGCAGGTGCTCCGTCACACGTGGATCGCGCAGCAGCTTGCGCGTCTCGGGGAACGCGAGGAGATGCCGGTAGAAGGCGGCGACGAGCGAGTCGGCGTGCTTCTCGAGCAGCGGCCGCAGCTCGGCGAGCTGGGCGATGTCCTCATCGCTCAGCTCGAAGAACGCGAGCAGCGTGGTTCGCTCGAGAGTCATCGTTGGCCGATCATGGGACGATCTCGGACGTTGTCGATCCCTCGTACTCCCGGAGTCTTCCATGGAACGCTGCGCGCAGCGACGGCGGAGAACCACTCGGCGCCATGACCCCACCGACGCCGCGACGTTCCGCCCCGACGGGTCCGGCGAGGCGCACGCCGAAAGCGCTCGCATTTGCGGATCGGCAGGCACGGGCGCTGCACAGACGCGCGGCATGCGACACCGCGGACGCTGGGCTTTCGTGATGATCACGTCCTTCCTCGCCGCGGCGTGCGAGCGTCCGGAGCCGCCGGTCGGCGGCGAGGAGCTTTTCGTGAAGCACTGTGCCTCCTGTCACGGCGTCTCGGGCGCGGGAGACGGACCGCTCGCGAGCGAGCTCCGCTTGCCGCCGGCGAACCTGCGCACGATCGCGCAGCGGCGCGGCGGGTTCGACGAGTCGTTCGTGCTGTCGACGATCGACGGCCGCCGCGCGGTCGCCTCCCACGGGCCGCGCGAGATGCCGGTCTGGGGCGACGTGTTCGAGAGCGAGCTATCCGAGCGGGAAGTGCCGCGACCCCAGGCGACGGCCGTGATGCGCGCGCAGCTGCTGACCGACTATGTGCGCACGCTCCAGGAGCCCTGACGCGGGGCGCGCCAGCAAGCGCCGCGTACCGGTGCGCGCAGCGAGCCGAAGGCGAGCGAAGGCGAGCGTCCGCTGATCGCGCATCCTGAGTCGGTCGCCTAGATCCCGATCGCCGCGAGCGCGCGAGCGAGCGAAGCGACCGATTCGGCGAGCGCGGGGTGAGTGACCTCGAAGCGCGTCGCGAGCTCACCGACGCGCTCGTTCAGCGAAGTCTCCTTGCGCGTGTGGAGCGCGCGCTCGACGTCGTGCAGGGCCAGCTCGAGCTCGCTGCGGAGCTCCGGCGTGAGATCCTCCGGCTGCGCGAGGGCGGCTCGCAGCTTCCCTACCGCCTCGTGCACTGCGCGCGTGTCCATCGCGCCCGAGCGAAGCACGGCGCGTGCCTCTCGGCCACTCCGGAGAGAGAAGTCGGCGGACGGAACGCCGCAGCCGAACCGGTCGGCGCGCCACGACGCCGCACGAATCGTGGCACGCAGCTTGCGATGAAGGCTTGCCCATGACCGAGTCCACGCGATCCGGGCCGGGCGTCTCGATGCGCCTTCGGCGAGAGGCGCAGCGCGTCGCGTCGCAGCACCGGCAGCTCGACGAGTTTCAGGGCGTCGTCACGGACGCGCTCGCGCGGGGCGACCTCGTCGAGGCGCAGCGTTCACTGGCGCGCTTCAGCGAGGCGCTCGATGCGCACTTCAGCCTCGAGGAGGAGTTCTATTTCCCGGCGCTGCACAGCCATTCGAGCGAGCTGCGCGCCGAGCTCGCCGAGCTGGCGCTGGAGCACGACAGCCTGCGCGCGGGCTTCTCGGACGCGACCGTCGCGCTCGCGAGCCGCGACCACGCGGCGACGGCCGCCGCGCTGGAGGCTTGGTTCCCGCGGCTCGACGCGCACGAGCGCCGCGAAGAGGCGCTGTTAGGCGGCCTTCCCTGAGAGGAGCAGGAGCATGGGAGTCGTCGCACGCGACGTGATGCAGAGCCCCGTGATCTCGATCTCGCCCGAGACGCCGCTCAGCGACGTCCACCGCACGTTCATCGACGAGGAGATTCACGGCGCGCCCGTCGTGTCGGAGGAAGGCGCGATGCTCGGCGCGATCACGCTCACGGATTTGGTTCGCGCCGCGCTCGACGCCACCGAGTCGGCCGCGTTCAGCAGCGAGTATCTGCGCGAGCTGTTCGAGTTCTCAGGCCCGGATTGGCAGGGCGGACCGGCGGACTTCCAGGATCGCTTGCAGCAGATCACTGCCGCCGAGGTGATGACGCCCGGCCCAGCGAGCGTCGACGGCGGCGCGCCCGTCGGCGAGGTCGCCAAGCTGATGCACGAGGGCCGCATCCATCGCGTCTGGGTGACCGAGCGCGGCGCGCTCGCCGGCGTGATCTCGAGCTTCGATCTGCTCCCGCTGATCGTGCGGGCGGGATTCTGATGCGGCGCACGCTGCGCGGCGCTCTCGTGCTCGCAGCGGCGCTGCTGGTCGCATCGCCGCTCGCCGCGCAGACGAAGCGCTGGTTCGAAGACAGCGACAAGGTCTACATCCGGCAGAACTTCGAGTTCATTCGAATCCAGGAGCCGGACGTCCACATGAAGCGCGCGCGGCGCAGCTTCGAGAAGGGGCAGCGCAGCAACGCCTCGAACGAGCTCGAGCGTGCGGCCGCGGGCTTCGCGTATTTCGCCGAGCGCGCCGCGGGCGCGCAGCGCCGGGAGCTCACGACGGCGTCGCGTGCGCTGAACGAGCTCGCGGATCAGATCCGGAAGCGCGAGGTCGACGAGATCACCACGCTCGACCGCGCGATCGCCGACGCCGAGCGCGTCCTCGCCGGCGGCCCTCCGCCCCGGCCCGCGCAGCCGCAGCCCGCGAAAAGCGACTAGCAAGCGCCGCGGAGCGGCGCGCGCAGCGAGGCGGAGTCTTCGGAGCCGAGCGGAGATCGAACAGTTGCCTCCGCGTGCGTTGGACCCTCGCCGTGCGCTGATCGCGCATCCTGAGTCGGTCTCCGCTCAGGCCGAGGAGAGCGCGGGCTGCCTCGCGTTCAGGAACCAGCCCTCGACCACGACGCGCCGCGCGAACGACGGGATCCCGAGCAGCCGGCCCGCGAGCGCGGCCTGCCAGGCCGGCGTCGACGGCGCGCTCGGCTCGCTCGCAGGCGTGCGGGCCCCGAAGCGCGCCTCGACCGCGCTCGCATAACGAGCGAGCGCGCTCGGATCCGCGGCATCGCGCGCCCCTAACAATGCACGCGCGAGCAGCAGGCCCGACTCGACCGCCGGCCGAATCCCCTCGCCGCTCTTCGCGTACGCGAGGCCCGCTGCGTCGCCGATCAGCGCGGCGCGCTCCGCGACGAGCGGGCGGCGTGCGAGCCCGTACGTGAGATACGCGTGACCGCGCACGGCGTCGCCCCAGTCGCGTGGAATGCGCCCGGCCGCGCGCAGCTCCGCGAGGAACGCGCGCATGTGCTCGGAGAGCCGCGCGCCGCCGCGCCGCCCGAGGCCGACGTTCAGAAAGCCGCCCTTGCGGAAGATCCAGCCATAGCCGGCGAAGTCGCGGGTGAACCAGATTTCCGGCACGTCCGCGGCGACGCCGACCGACGCGGCGTCGCGCTCGGCGATCGGCAGCTCGATCTCCTGCGCCGCGACCGGAACCTCGTTTGCCGCGCCGCCGCCGAGCGCACGCGCGACCGGACAGAAATGCCCGCCCGCGCCGACGAGCAGGCGCGCGTGCAGCGCGCCGCCGACGAGCCAGCCGTCGGCCGCGCGCTCGAGCGAGCGCACCGGCTCGCCGAGTCGGAGCTCGGCGCCCGAGCGCCCTAACAGCGCGGCGTCGAACTCGCAGCGCCGGATGCCGTGGCTGATCACCGCTTCGCCGGCGACGCGCGAGGCCGCGGCGCCGCTGCGTCCGACCCGAAAGCCGCGGATCGGCTGCAGCGTGCGCCCGCCCTGGGCGTACTCGGCCGGATCGAGCGCGAGCGCCTGCCAGACCGGCGGCGTCACCCACCCCGCGCAGGTCTTGTCGCGCGGAAACGTGCTGCGATCGAGCACGCAGACGCGCAGCCCGCTGCCGCGCAGCCCCCACGCGAGCGACGAGCCCGCCGGCCCGCCGCCGACGATGAGAACGTCAGCGCGCTGCATGCGCCGCCGCGTACAGGTCGGCGCGCGTCCACGGCACCGCGTCGTTCTTCGCGCGCGCGAACACGACCTGATAGAGGCACATCCACGCGCAGCGGAACGCGGCGACCGTGCCGGCGAGATACAGCTCGAACGCGCGCGCCGTCTCCTCCGGCACGCGCGTCACGATCTCGGGCCACGCGCGCTGGAAGCGCGTGAGCCAGTGCTGCGCGGTGCGCGCGTAGTGAAGGCGCAGGTTCTCGACGTCGAGCACCGCGAAGCCGTTCGGCTCGAAGATGCGCGCCATCTCCGAGAGCGCGGGCGGATGGGCGTCGGGGAAGATTCGCGTCGCGACCCAGCGGTTCAGCGGCTGCGGCCGCGAGCGCCCGATCGTGTGCACGAACGCGAGCCCGTCCGGCGCGAGCGTGCGGTCGATCAAGCGGCCGAGCTCCTCGTAGTG
>DASTOI010000498.1:0-8827 GCA_035762585.1 Myxococcota bacterium | reverse complement strand
TGTACGCCGGCGCCGCCCTTCACGTGCCACATCCACAGCTCGACCGTCGCGAGCGAGGAGACGTCGGTGATGCGCTTGCGGCCGACGACCCATTCGCCGTCGGGCGACCACGCCGGCGCGCTCACCGTGAGCTCCTTCTCGCGCGTCAGCGCGCGGGCATTGGCGCCATCGAGACCGCACACCCACAGGTTCTCGATGCCCGAGCGATCGCTCGCGAACGCGATGCTGCGGCCGTCCGGGCTGAAGCGCGGCTGCACGTCGTAGGCCGGGCCGCTCGTGATGCGCTGCGCGTCGCCGCCCTCGATCGGGAGCAGGTAAAGATCGCCTAACAACGAGAACACGATGCGGCGGCCGTCCGGGTGCACGTCGAGGTGCAGCCACGTGCCCTCGTCGGTCTCGAACGCGAGCGTGCGCGTCGGGCCGATCGGCGCATCCACGCGCCACGGCGGCTCGCTGGGCGCCTCGTCGGCGCGCGACGCGAGCGCGGCGAGCAGCGACAGCGAGAGGGAAGCAGCAAAGCCCAGAGCAAACGAGCGGCGCATGGAGCCTCCGGCGAGGAGGCCCCTGATTAGCAGCGCGCGGTGGCGCCGCCGATCGCCCGAATCGCAGGTGCCGCGCTTAGAGGCTGTGAAGAAATGCGTCTTCCGGCGCGGTCCCAGGCGCGGAAGCCACTGTTCGACTCCGCTCGGCTCCGAAGACTCCGCCTCGCTGCGCGCGCCGAAGCGGCGCTTGCGCCTAGAACTGGCTCTGCCCGTCGAGCGCGGTGCACGGACCGACCGTGTTCAGCAGGTCGGGCGCGCCGCTCACGGCGTTGTAGACGCCCGTCTGGTTGCACGTTCCGATCGGCGGCCCCGGCCCGACCCCCAAGCCCGGCATCTCGCGGAAGTACGCGAACTGAGAGGGCTGGCCGGCGCCGTCGAGGTCTCCGATCGCGGCGATCGCGAACGCATTCGGGACGCCGCCGTTCACCGCGTAGACGAAGAACACGTCGCCCTCGGGCGCCCAGCCCATCTGATCGAACTGCGCCAGTCCGGCGCCCGCCCACGGATTCTTCTGCGTGCTCGGGAAGACCGTGGGCGTTTGGAACGCGCTCACGTAAACGCCGAACTCGGCGAAGAACGCGTCCTCCGCGGTGCGAATCCCGGCGATGTTCAGCTTCGCTTCGCTCGTCTTAGAGCGCAGCTGGAAGCGCACGAAGTTCGGAATCGCGATCGCCGCCAGGATCCCGATGATCGCGACGACGATCATCAGCTCGATCAACGTGAAGCCGCCTGCTTCGCGCCTCGCCCGCATTCACGATCTCCCGCGCTGCCGTTCCGCTCGCTCGGCCTGATCCCTAACTACAGGCGGGAGGCGCCGTCTTCGGCGCCGCAAGGCCCGATCGTGTCGAGCGCCGTCGTCAGCCCCGTCTTCGCGTCGTACATGCCGCTGCGCGCACAGCTGCCGAACTCGTGCGCGAGGCCGACGCGCTCGCCCGGCGCCGCGTGCACGAAGCCGAACTGCGCGCGCGCGCCGGCGCCATCGAGGTCCGACATTGCGGTCAGCGTGAACGCGTCGGCGGAGCCATTCGCGCCGTACTGGAAGTAGACGTCGCCCTCCGGCGCGAAGCCGAGCAGCTCGCGGAACTCGAGCACGTTCGCGCCGACCCACGGGCGCGGCCGCGCTCCCGGCGCGCCGGCCGGCGCGCTGCCCGCACGGATGAAGCTTCCGAGCTCGGCGTAAGCGCTCGCCTGCGCGTCGCGCAGCAGCCCGAGATTCGTGAGCGCCTCGCTCGTGCGCGTGCGCGTCTGCAGCCGAATGAAGTTGGGGACCGCGATCGTCGCGAGGATGCCGAGGATCGCGATCAGCACGATCGCTTCGATCAGCGTGAAGCCTCGGCTCGGGTGCGAAGACACGACGCGACTCCCATCTCGCGCGCGTACGAAGCAACACTCGGACCGAAGGCTCGGCGGCGCGCAAGTGCGGCTCGAGGGCGCGCGCCCCGCTTGGAGAAGCGGGCGCCTCGCCGGCGCAGTGCCGAAACGCGACAAAGCGCCGCGCTACGTCACTTCCTGTCGCGCTCTTCGTCACTTCGGCGGACGCGCGCTGCGCGTTTGACACGCGGCGCGCCGCCCGCGCATGCTGCCCCGCCTCCACGAGGAGGGAGTTTCGATGACGGCGATCGAGATCCACGGCGAGTGCCACCCGAGACTCGCGCGGGTGAAGGACGCGTTCGCGAAAGAGCTCGCGGACGGGAACGAGCTCGGCGCGGGCGTCGCGCTCACGCTGGAAGGCGAGCTCGTCGTCGACCTGTGGGCGGGCCATCAGGATTCAGCGCGCACGAAGCCGTTCGAGCGCGACACGCTCGTCAACGTCTACTCGACGACGAAAGGCATTACGGCGATCGCGCTGCATCGCCTCGTCGACGAGGGCAAGGTCGATCTCGACGCGCCGGTCGCGCGCTACTGGCCCGAGTTCGCTCAGGCGGGAAAGGCGAAGCTGCCCGTTCGGTACCTGCTCTCGCACGAGGCCGGCCTCGCCGCGGTGAAGAAGCCGCTGCCGCAGGAGGCGATGTTCGACTGGAACGCGATGACGGCCGCGCTCGCCGCGCAGGAGCCGTGGTGGGAGCCAGGCAAGGCGCACGGCTATCACGCGCTGACGTTCGGCTGGCTGAACGGCGAGATCGTGCGGCGCGTGCGCGGCAAGAGGATCGGCGACGTCGTGCGCGAGGAGATCGCGCGCCCGCTCGGCGCGACGTTCGAAATCGGCTTCGGGCCGGAGCTCGACGCGCGCGTCGCGCCGCTCGAGCAGGGCCCGATCCATCCGCCCACGGGCGACGTCAGCTTCGATCTCGTGAAGGCGGTCACGGAGAATCCGGAAGGCCTGCTCGCGAAGGCGTTCGGCAACCCGTCCGCGCTCATGCCCGGCCTCGTGAACACGCGCGCGTGGCGCGCCGCCGAGATCCCGGGCGCCAACGGCCACTCGAACGCGCACTCGCTCGCGCGCATCTACGCGCCGCTCGCGAACGGCGGGCGCGCGTTCGGCGTGCAGCTGCTCTCGCCGGAGGCGATCGAGCGCGCGCGCACCCAACAAGTCGACGGCAAGGACGAAGTGCTACCGCTGCCGACGCGCATCGCGCTCGGCTTCTTCCTCCCCTCGCCGAGCGAGCCGCTCGGCCCGAACCCGCGCGCGTTCGGCCACGGCGGCGCCGGCGGCTCCTACAGCCACGCCGATCCCGAGCACCGCCTCTCGTTCGGCTACGCGATGAACCTGATGCACACCGGCGCGTGGCTGGTCGACCCGCGCCCGCGGCGCCTGCTCGCCGCGGCGTACGCGTCGATCTGAGGAGAGTCGCTTGAAGAGAGTGATTACGGCGAGCGACGGCAGCGGGAAGTCGTACTTCGAGAGCGTGTCGGACGCAGCGCCCTCGTTCGCCGATCTGTGGGCGAGCGCGCCGGGCGACCCGCTCACGCTCGCCGCGCCGTCAGGGGGCGGCGCGACGCAGCTCGAGCCGGCGCGCGGAGGCAGCTCGTGGCGCATCTTCGAGCTGCCCGATGACGCCGTCGTCGCGAAGTACCTGAGAGATCAGGGCGTGCCCGGCGTCGACGCGAGCGGCTTCCACCGCACGTGCACACTCGACTACGTGATGATCCTCGACGGCGAGGTGACGCTCGAGCTCGACCGCGGCGCCGTCACGCTCGGCCCCGGCGACTGCGTCGTGCAACGTGCGACGAACCACGCGTGGCGTAACAAGAGCGGGAAGCCGGTGCGGATGGCGGTGGTGATGGTGGGGCTGGCGAAGTGAGCGAAGGCCGCAAGCGCTTGAAGCGGACGCCGGAAGAGAAGAAGCGGCTCGAACTCGAGCGAGACACGGTCTACGCGCAAACGACGAACCCGAAGGTGTTCCGCAAGAACTGGCCGCGGAAGAAGCGGCGACTGAGCCGTGAGCACCGGCACTCAGCCAAGCAAGCGCTTCAAGCGCTCCCGCCCGAGGCAGCCGAACAGCGAGTGAAAAGCCTTCGCCGCGAGGTCGCGGAGAAGTGGGAGGACAGCGCGATGCCGCTCGGTAAGGCGATCGCGCGGAAGAAGAAGCGCCGCATCGCGCGCAGTGGCAGGAAGAAGAAATCGCAGGCGCTGTACGCCGAGGCGCGCGCCCTTGGCGCGAGCGGTGTCGCCATCATGACGCGCGGCAGCGACGAAGGGATCGAAGTGCAGCTGATCGGACTCCTCGGGCCCCTGTCGCCGGCGCCCGAGCAGCCCGCGCTCAAACCGCGGCGGAAGGAACGCAGCGCGAACCGACTTCCCACACCTGAGTGAATCCGGTCGCGAGCTCGCCTCCCACGATGAGCGCTGTCACCGGATGCAGCGCGAGCACGCGCTCCAGCGCGTCGCGCGCTCGCGCATCCGTCGCGAACGCCGGGTCGTCCACCAGTAACAACCGGGGCCGCATCGCGACGGCGCGTGCGAGCGAGATGCGCGCGCGGAGGCCGGCGGAGAGGTTGGCGCCGCGCTCCTCGACGCGCGTCGCGAGCCCGTCTGCGAGCGCCGGATCGTCGGCGAGCCCGCATGCGATCGCGACTGCTTCCACCCAGTCGGCGTCGTCGTCGCTCGCGCCGTAGCTCACGTTGTCGGCGACGCTGCCGCGCAGCAGCGGGAGATCGGGCGAGACGAGCTGCACCGCGTCGTGGACGGCGTCGAGCGAGAGCGCACGCAGCGGCTCGCCGCCCAGCAGCAGTTCTCCCGAATCGGGATCCAGGAGCCGCGCGGCGAGCGCCAGCAGCGTCGACTTGCCGGAGCCCGCGGTGCCTGTCACGAGCACACGCTCGCCCGGCTTCGCGGCGAACGTCGCGCCCTCGAGCGCGCCCGCGACCGTGACGCCCGAGAGCTCGAGCGCGAGCGGGCCGGCTCCGGGCAGCTGCCGTGCGCGGCGCTTCTCTACCAGCCGCGGTGCGGCGAGCAGCGCTGCGATGCGGCGGCGCCCCTCGTCGAACGCGACGCGGTGCTCGAGCGCACGCGAGAGATCGCGCAGCGCTGCGCCGAGCACGCCGAGCGCGAGCGCGCCGGCCGCGAGCTCACCCGGCCGACTCGCGCCGCGCAGCGCGATCCACGCCGCGAGCGCGAGCGGCGTCGCGAGATCCGGCAGCGCGGCGATCGCCTCCGCGACGCGCGCGCGCCGCACGAGCGCGTCGCGCAGCCAGCCGCTGTGCGTGCGCACGCGTGCGAGCTCCGCCTCGGTGCGACCCAGCTGTCGCACCGTCTGCGCGGCGAGCAGCTTCTCGCCGAGATTGTTCGCGAGGCGCCCGCGACGGCGCCGTGCCTCGCGGACGCTCGCTCGCAGCAGCGGCGTGAGCGCTGCCATCGCGGCTGCGGATCCGAACACGACCGCGCCCAGCGCGAGCGCTGCAGAGAGGTGGGCGCGCGCCAGCACGGCGAACGCGGCGGTGAGGGTCACCACGGCCACGATGCTGCGGGCTAGGCCGTCGCTCACCCAGCGCCGGAGTGAGGAGAGGTCCGTAATCACTCGCGTCAGCGCCAGCCCGGCGCGCGCGCGCGGCCCGCGAGCCGGCCGCGCCGCGACCGCTTCGAAGATGCGCAGCCTCACGCGCGTCACGTAGTCCTGACCGAGCCGCTCGGCGACTCCGCTCGCGTGGACGCGGAGCGCGAGCAACGCGGCGCCCGACGCGGCGAGCGTCCCGAGCGTGATCGGATCGGGCGGCGGCGCCGTGAGCGCGGCGTGGAGCGAGCGCGCGCCGAGCAGCATCGCGCCTGCACCGGCGAGCCCGTTGAGTACGAGCTGCATGACCAGCGCGCCGCGCTTCCTCGACAGCACGCGCGGAAAGCTCATCGCCGTACCTGGGTTCGAGCCGCGCGCACGGGTCGCCTCAGAGGTGATAGACGAAGCGCAGCGCGAAGATCTGCGGCTCGTCCGAGACGAGCGTGCCGGATTGCTTCGCGTCGACGTTCACGTAGTTGAACATCAGCCGCGCGTTCTCGCGAATCCACCAGCTGATCCCGGCCGTGAGGTTGTCGGTCTCGCCGCCGAGCACGCCCGAATCCGTGAGGTCGAGCGTGGCGAAGCGCACGCCGAGCTCGAGCGCGCCCCAATCGCTGCGCGGCCGCACGCGCCCGAAGGTCGCGCGGCTCCGCGAGTAGCGATGTCGCTCACCGGTGATCACCCAGCTGAGCTGCGCGTAGGCGCCGTCGAAGTCGACGTTCGGGGCCGCGCTCGAGCTCTCGCGGTCGATTCCGCTTCGCAGGTACTCGGCTTGGAACAAGACGGGGCCGAACAACGCGGCGGCCTCGACGCCGAACGTGGTCGTGTCGGCGACGTCGGCGAGCCCGACACCGATCAGCGACGGTGCGAGCTGCGACTCCGGCCGGCGCGCGACGCTCCAGCCGTCGTCGCCCCCGATCTTCCGGTAGTCGATCGACGCGCCGACCTGCACGACGCTGCGCTTGCGCGCAATCGGCGCGAACGTCGCGCGACCGGCGAAGCCGACGTGCGCGCTGCCGTGGCGGTCCAAGTCGGTGTCGCCGAGCGGCTCGGTGTAGACGCCGCCCGCGAGCGTGAAGCGGCTGCGCCCGATCAGGCGGCCGCTGCCCTTCGCGACGAAGCCGGTCCCGAAATTGGGCCCGAGCGCGGAGGCGACCGAACGTTCGTTGAAGACGAGGTCGTTCGAGCTCTCCTGATCCTCGAGCCCGAACGGCACGACCTGGTTTCCGGCGCGCAGCGTCAGCCCGTCGACGCCGTCCCACTGGATCCAGGCGGCGCGGAAGCCGTCGCGCGAGCCCGCGAGCTCGTACTCGAGCTTCGCCTTCCAGTCGTCGCCGACCGCGACCTCGAGCAGCGGGCGGCCGCGGCGCACGTCGAAGTCGTCGTCGATCGGCGTGACGTCGTCGTCGAAGAACGCGTAGTCGAGATGCAGGCGCCCGCCGAGATGAATCCGGGTGTCGGCCTCGCGAAAACGGATCACGAGGCCGTCGTCTGGCGAGAAGCGGACGTCGGCCGAAGCCGAGGCCGCGAGCCCGAGCAGCGCGAACGCGAACAGTCGTTGGACGATCTCACGCATGCTGAACCTCCCTGATGAGTCGAACGCGAGCGGGCTCACGGCAGCGCGACGAGCCGCTTGCCCGTTGCGCGCACGCCGCGGCGCGGCGCGCCCGCGTGCTCGAGCACGAGCTCGCCGAGCCCGGCGTCCATGCACTCGGCGAACGAGTGACCGGCGTTCGGGATCTCGACGAAGCGCACGCGCGGCGCGCAGCCCGCAGCGCTCGCCGCGCAACGCATCGCGTGCGTCCAGCGCAGCGCGCGCTCGAGGCGCGTGCTTCCCTGCAGCGCGTCGAGCTCGCTCGAGTGGCGCAGGTGCTCGGAGCTCGCGTCGTCGTCGTGCTCTCCCACCGCGACGAGGAACGCGACGCGCGAGAACGCCTCGGCTCGCATGCGCGCGCCGATCCGGCGCCGAGCGCCGCGCAAGCCGAGCGGGTAGGCGTGCTCGCGCGTCGGAAGCGTGAACCAGCCCGGCGCGGCGACGGCAGCGCTCGTGATGCGCTTCGGATGCGCCATCGCGTAGCGGTGGACGAACTGGCCCCCGCCCGAGAATCCGAACAGCGCGACGCGGCCGAACAGCATTCCGAACGCGCTTCGCAGCTCGGCGAGCAGCGCATCGAGCGCGCGATCGGCGCGCTCGCGACGTGCGCCGAGACGCTGGTAGTCGGGAAAACGCGCGCGGTCGAAGTGCGGAGCGACGAGTCCGAACCCGGCCGCGTCGCAGAGCGGCGCGAAGCGCTCGGCCTGCTCCGCGGCGCCTCGCGAGTAGCCGTGGACCGCGACGAGCAGCGGCGCATCCGCCTGAGCGCTCGCGGGCAGATAGGCGAAGTACTCGAGCGACGAGGGAGCGCTCGTGCGCGCGCGCAGGATGCGGCCCCGCATCGGCAGCGCGCTCACGCCCGCGGCTCGCGCGCGGCGGCGAGCAGCTTCGCGGCGATCGAGGCATCGGCGAGATCGCTGCGGTCGTAGACCGCGAGGTCGGTCGCGGCCTGCGCTTCGCGCACGAGCAGCGGCGCGCTCGCGACCAGGCCCGTCAGGCCGAGCAGCCGGTGCCCGCGCGTCGCGATCAGCTGGGCGCCGTGCGCGGCGCCGAGCGCGTCGACCGACGCGTACAGCATCCCGTCGATCAGCGAGCGGAAGCGTGGGCTCGCGATCAGCGCGGCGGTCTCGGGTTGGAACAACCCGTCCGCGATCTCGAGCAGCGCGATCTCGGCGCCCGCGCGTTGCAGCTGCTGCACGAGCTGCTCGCCGATGCGCTCGATCCGCTCCGCCGCGATGCGCGAGGTGGACGCGAAGCCGAGATCCGTGAAGTCGAGCACCGGGTCGGCGCCCGCGTCGACGAGCAGCCACGGATCGCCGCCCGCAGCCGTGCCCGTGACCTTCGCGTAGCCGACGCGCACTCCGAGCCGCCGAATTCCGCGCGCGAGATGCGCGAGCGCGCTCGTCTTGCCCGAGTCCATCGCGGAGCCGGCGACCGCGAGCACGGTGATCTCGCGCGGCTCCTGGGCCAGCTCGGGAAGCGCGAAGTCCGCGAGATTGAGCGGCGGCGATTCCGACGTCCGGCCAATCAATCCGATCGGCTCGAGCTCGCTCGGTCGCTTCACGAGCTTCGTGTTGCTCGCGACGACGCGCGCAGCGATCCCGCCGCTCGCCGCCAAGTGGCACGGCGCGAGGTCGGCCGGCACGAGCGCTTCGTACTGGCTGGGCGCGTAACGGTCGGCGTAGGCGACCACGATCTCGTCGCCGGGCCAGAGATTCTTGCTGCGGCCATTCGGCAGATGGAGACGGGCGTGCTGGCCG
>DASTOI010000497.1:0-4267 GCA_035762585.1 Myxococcota bacterium | reverse complement strand
GGATCGCCGACCGACCAGATCTCCCAGTCGATCAGCGCGCCGATCTCGCCGCTACGGCACTGCATGTTTCCCAAGCGATAGTCGCCGTGAAGGATCTTCAGCGCGGCGGGCTTTGGCAGGCGACGGTCGAGCGCTGCGTGGACCTCCGCCTCGCCCGCGCGCAAATCGGCGTCAGTGCTCGCGAACGCTCGCTGCCAACGCGCGAGCTCGGCCGGTAGATCCTGCACCGGCTCGGCGGCAACCCGAGAGTCGCTGGGCGGAACCGCATGCAGCGCGGCGAGCATTCGGGCCGCCTCGAACGCACGCGCCTCGAGCTGCGCGCGCGTCGCCGTCGGCTCGGCGCTCGCCAGGCACGGCTCGAACGATTCGCCGTCGACGTACGACATCACGAAGAGCGGCGGCACCTCGGGCGGAGCTCCCGCGTCCGTCCCGAAGACTTCGGGCACGCGCACCACGGGATGCGCAGCGAGCACGTCGAGCACCCGCGCCTGCCGCAGCACGTCGCGGTTGCGCACGGGCGGAAGCCCGGGCGGAGCGACCTTGATCACGACGCGCTTCTCGCCGCTCGGGCTCGCCAGGCGCGCCTGATAAGTGAGGCTCGAGGTGCCGCCGAGCAGCGGCTCCACCTGTGCGACCGCTCCGCCGGTAACGCGCGCGGCGACCGCGGCCGTCGCGCGCCGCGCGAGCTCCTCTGGCAGCGGAGGAAGCACCCTCGCCTCGCTCATCTCGCCTCGCCTCGCGTCACGCGCGCTCGATTCTCACCGCGCGCTCCGGGCAGCGCAGCGCGGCGCGCTCCACCTTCTCGACGAGCGAAGCCGGCACCTCCGGCTGCAGGGCGACCGCGAAGCCCTGATCGTCCGCCGAGAAGACTTCCGGGCAGGTCATCACGCATTGCCCGTGGCCCTGACACTTCGCGGTGTCGATGGCGACGCGCATTCTCTCAGGCCCGCAGCAAGGGCAGCGACGCGACGCCCTTCATGCCGCCGAACAGCTGTGGCGGATGCGCGGGATCGAGCCGGTATTCGGGCAGCGCGCGATGGAAGACCTGCAGCGCGATGCGCACCTCGCGCCGGGCGAGGTGGATGCCGAGGCAGCGGTGGGGGCCGAGGCCGAAGCCGAGGTGGCGATTCGGCGTGCGGTCGTACTCGATCGCGTCGGGGTTCGGGAACTCGGCGGGGTCGCGGTTCGCCGCGGGCGTCGGCAGCGCGACGAAATCGCCCGAGCGCAGCTGCGCTCCGTGGAAGGCGAGATCGCGCGTTACGCGCCGCGGCGACGTCACGATCGCGTGGAAGCGCACCAGCTCCTCGACCGCCGCGCCGACCCGCTCCGGGTCCTCCATCAGCGCGACGAACTCGCGGCGCTTCTCGGGATCCAGCGCGAAGTGTCGAACGATCAGCCCGAGCACCGAGGCCACCGTGTCGAGCCCCGCCATGAAGAGCAGGAACAGCGTGTCCTCGAGCTCCTCCTGCGTGAGCTTGCGCTTGCCCTCGAACTCAGCCGCGAGCAGCTTCGTGATCAGGTCATCGCGCGGCTCCTTCCGCCGCGCGTCGAGCAGCTTCGCAAAGTACGCGTAGACCTCGCGGCCGACGTCGACGCGGATCTTCATGCCGTCCTCCGGCGAGAAGCCGCCGACGGCATTCGGCGTGAGGCCGAGCTTCAGCCCGCGCTCGCGCACCAGCGCAGCGCCGCGCGCGTGCCCATCGGCCGCGTGCATCGTCATGTTCTTCCAGTCCATGATCTGCGCGTAGTCGCCCAGCGGAAAGCCGATCAGCTCGCAGAAGATCACGGTGGGGAACGGATCGGCGAAGTCCGCGACGAAGTCGAACGCCGGTTTCGCGACCATCTTTTGCACGAGCTCGCTCGCGTACTGCTCGAGGTGCGGTTCGAGCTTCGACATCGCATCGACCGTGAACCAGGGATTCAGGATGCGGCGATACGCGGTGTGAGCCGGCGGGTCGACCGCCTGCGGAATCCACGGCCGCACCGGATAGTTCGCCGTCTGGTTCGAGAAGTCCGCGGGGTTGGTCAACGCCTCGGTGATGTCGTCGTAGCGCGTGAGCACCCAGGCCGCGCCCACGCCGGCGGCCGCCCGCCGCTCGCTGCGGGCGATCGGTAGCGCCTCGCGCAGCGCCTGATAAGTCTCGAACTCGTGCTCGAGGAACTCGGGCGTCGTGTTGTCGAACTCGCGCGCGAGCGACACGGCGCGATTCAGCGCCTCGCGGTCGGACATGGGGGCTCCTTGGTTGGCGTCAAGCGAAGGCGCGCGCGGAGGCGACGGCGAGGTCGCCGCGCACGTGGCGCGCGCCGAATCCATAGAAGAGCAAGCTGAGCGCGTACGCACTGGAGACGACGAGCGCGAGCGCGCTGCGCAGGCTGTTCTCGCCTTGCAGCGGATGCAGCAGATCGCTGACGGCCCCGACGAGCGGCGAGCCGAGCGCCTGCGCCACGGCGCTGTTGAGCAGTCCCATCACCACGATCGTGGTCGCGCGCATGCGCGGCGGCGCGAGCGTCTGCGGAAGCGCCGCGATCGGGCCGAGGTACATCGACGTGAAGAAGACCGAGATCCCTAATGACACGAATGCGCGCGGCATCTCGCTCAGGAAGAGAAAGCCGAGGATGAACGGGATCGCGGCCGCCGACGCGAAGGCAGACGTCCAGAAATAGGCGCGGCCGTCGCGCCGGACGAGCCAGTCCGTGACGACGCCGGCGAGCAGCGTTCCCGCGAGGCCGCCGATCGCCGTCGCGAGGCCCATGCTCACGCCGATCGCGCCGCGCTCGAGTCCGCTCACGCGCGCCACGTGGGAAGGGCCGAAGTGATAGAGCGCGGCTCCGCCGAGCGTCGCGGTCGCAGCGCCGAGCGCGAGCCAGCGAAGCGAGCGCGTCTGCCAGACGAAGCGCACGACGGCGGCGAACGGCGGCGTCTCCGCGCTCACGCGGATTCCGTCCGCGGCGCCGCGCTCCGGCTCGCGCAGTGTCAGCCGCACCAAAGCAGCCAGCGCGAGGCCGGGCAGCCCGACCAACAGAAACGCATTGCGCCAACCGAAGCGCTCCGCGACCACGCCGCCGATCACGAAGCCCACCAAGATCCCGAGATGGACGCCGATCCCGAGCACGGAGAATGCGGTCGTGCGGCGCGACGCGGGAAAGTAGTCGGAGACGATCGGCGCCGCGGTCGGCTGCGCCGCCGCCTCGCCCGCTCCGACGCCGGCACGCGCGAGCGTCAGCTGGAGGACGTTCTGCGCGAAGCCGGACAAGCCCGTCATCAGGCTCCAGCCAGCGAGCCCGGCGGCGAGGATCGAGCGCCGTACGCCTCGCTCGGCGAGCCGAGCCACGACGAGACCGGCGATCACGTACGTCCAGTGGAAGGCCGGCTGGAGCGCGCCGAGCGCGAGGTCGCTGGCCGAGAACTCCGCGCGGATGTCGGGCAGCAGAATCGCGAGGATCTGTCGGTCCACGTAGTTGACGACGTTGACGACGAGCAACAGCCCGAGCACGTACCACGCGTAGGTTGTTACGGCTCCGGGCGCGGCCGAGGCCGCCTGTGGGGCCGCCGCCCTCACGTCACTCGCCGTCGCGAGCGCCGCCACGAGCGGTCACCAGCCGTTCAGCTGCGCGGCGCGCAGCCGGTGCACGCGCGGGCTGCCGAGCCAGGCTCGGTCGTAGAGCGCGCGCTTCAGCCACCAGTGGACTTCGCACTCCCACGTGTACCCGACGCCGCCGTGCGCCTCGACCGTGCCGCGCGCGATGCGGAGGAACGCGTCACTGACGTGCGCCTTCGCGTGGGCGGCGACGAGCGGCGCGTCCGCCTGGTCGTGATCCCAGGCATGCGCGGCGTACCAGACGAGCGGGCGATTCGGCTCGCTCTCGAGCGCGAGGTTCGCGAGCTGGTGCTTCAGCGCCTGGAAATGCCCGATCGTCGTCCCGAACTGCTCGCGCTGCTTCGCGTATGCGACCGCGAGCGCGACACAGCGCGCCGCCCCGCCCTGCGCGTCGCTCGCGAGCAGCACGAGCGCTGCGTCGCGCAGACGCTCGGCGTGCTCGCGGCCTGCGGGCAAGAGCTCACATGGCGCGTTCTCGAACCGGAGATGAGAGAAGACGCGCGTGCGGTCGAGAACGTCCGCCGCCTCGCACGCGACGCCGGCGCCCTTCGCGTCGACGAGCGCGAGCTCGCCGCCCGCGAGTCCCACGACGACCACGTCCGCCGCGCTCGCCGCGGGCACCGCGAGCTTCTCGCCGCTGAGAGCATCGCCGCCGGGCGCGAGCTGCC
>DASTOI010000496.1:0-5189 GCA_035762585.1 Myxococcota bacterium | reverse complement strand
CCGCCAAGTCACCAGAACGGGGACGTTCATACTTGCCGGTGACTTGGGTGCCACCCCTCGCCGCGGATTGCGCCAAACTGCGCGTCATCGACGAGGAGAACTCTGATGAGCACCTCCACCGCCCCGGCCCTCTTGCGTGAGGACAAGGACGGGATCGCGACCCTCACGCTGAACCGTCCCGATCAGTTCAACTCCCTGTCCGAGGCGCTGATCGACGCGCTGCAGCGCGAGCTCGACCGGATCGCGGACGACGACGCGGTGCGCGTCGTCGTGCTCGCGGGCGCCGGGCGCGCGTTCTGCGCCGGCCACGATCTGCGCGAGATGCGCGCAAGCCCGCGCCAGAGTTATTACGAGGACCTGTTCGCGCGCTGCGGGCGCATGATGCAGGCCGTCGTCGCGCTGCCGAAGCCCGTGATCGCGCGCGTGCACGGCGTCGCGACCGCCGCCGGCGCGCAGCTCGTCGCGAGCTGCGACCTCGCGATCGCATCCGACGCGGCGCGCTTCGGCACCACGGGGATCAACCTGGGCCTGTTCTGCTCGACGCCGAGCGTCGCGATCTCGCGCGCGATCGGTCGCAAGCGCAGCTTCGAGCTGCTGTTTACCGGCGAGATGCTCGACGCAAAGAGCGCGGAGAGTGTCGGCCTCGTGAACCGCGTGGTACCCCCAGCAGAGCTCGACGCGGAGGTCGCGCGCGTCGCGAAGCGCATCGCGTCGCAGCCTGCGTCGGCGGTGCGGATCGGGAAGTCGATGTTCTACCGCCAACTCGCGATGGACCTGCCCGAGGCCTACCGCTTCGCCGGCGACACGATGGCGGCGAACATGATGGAGGCGGACGCGATCGAGGGCATCGACGCGTTCCTCCAGAAGCGGGACCCGAGCTGGAAGAAGGCGTGAAGGTCCCGCCGAGGAGGGCGCGATGGCGGATAACCAGCAAATCCTCCTGATGGAGCGGCCGCGCGGGCCGCTCGAGGAGAAGCACTTCGCGACCCGTAGCGCACGCATGCCGGCGCCGGCCGACGGGCAGGTCTTGTTACGGACGGTGCTGCTCTCGCTCGACGCGGCGAATCGCGCTTGGATGCAGGGCGCGACGTATCGCGCCGCGCTCGAGGCGGGCGAGGTGATGAGCGGGTACGGAATCGGGGAGGTGGTCGAGTCGCGCTCGCAGCGTTTCTCGCGCGGCGACTTGGTGCTCGGCGAGCTCGGCTGGCAGGAATGGTGCGCCGCCGACGCAAAGGGCTTCGCGCGCTGCAGCGCGCACCGGCCGCTCTCACACCAGCTCTCGGCGCTCGGCGTGGCCGGGAAGACGGCTTATCACGGCTTGATCCACGTCCCTGGAATCACCACGGGCGAGACCTTGCTCGTTTCTGCGGCGGGCGGCTCGGTCGGTTCGATCGTCGGGCAGATCGGCAAGATCAAACGTGCGCGCGTAGTCGGCGTCGCCGGCGGCCGCGAGAAGTGCGACTGGGTCGTGCGCGAGCTCGGGTTCGACGCATGCATCGACTACAAGCACGAAGACGTCCCCGCCGCGCTGAAGCGCGTCGCTCCCGATGGCATCGACGTCTACTTCGACAACACCGGCGGTCCGATCCTCCAGGCCGCGCTCTTCGCGATGAAGCTGCACGGCCGCATCTCGTGCTGCGGAGCCGTCTCTCAGTACGACGTCGCCGCGCCCAAGAGCCCGGCCGGCATTCCGGGCCTGATCGTCGTGAAGCGCCTGCGCATGGAAGGCTTCATCCTGAGCGACTTCGCGGACCGCGACGCCGAGGCGGAGCGCGACCTCTCCGAGTGGGTAGGGAGCGGACGGCTGAAGGTCGTCGAGGACATCATCGACGGTCTCGAGAACGCTCCGCGCGCGTTGATCGGGCTGCTCGCGGGAGAGAATCGAGGCAAGCGGATGATTCGCGTCGGCGTGGAGCAGCGGTAACCACCCGCAGGGCCGAGCCGGCGCCCGCTGGACGGCGCCGTGACTGTCATCTCCCCAACAACTTCCGCGCCGCCTCGGCCACCGCGGTTCCCTCGAAGAGCCGCGCATTCGTCCCGCCGAACAGCCGCACCACGTTCTCGAATGCGAACGCGCGGAAGCCTTCCTCGTCGACGAGGCCGTGCTCGACGAGCTCCCAGGCTTCGGGGAGGACGCCGCGGAAGTCGGGGACGTCCCAGTGGCCGATGTCGCTCGCGAACATCGCGTTGATGCGCGCGCCGAACGGGTTCACGCGCGTGTCGAACGCGAACGCATTGGTCGGATCGTCGGCCTCGCAGCCGAAGAAGAACTGCTGCGTGAAGACGTCGCGCACGTCTTCGGCGCGCGCGATGCCGCTCTGCGCGAACTCGTCGAGCGCGGCGCGGTCTTCGCCCGGGTCGGAGAGGAACGCGAGCGCCTCGTCGAGGCGGCCGAGGCGCGCGCGGAACGCGGGCGGGGCGTCGCGCTCGATCAGGCGCACGAGCTCGGTGCGGTCGAGCGCAGCGGGGTCGTAGTGCCCGATCTCCGCGCGGTTTCGCTTCTCGAAGTGGCCGAGGATGTCGGCGTAGAGCGCGCAGCCCCACGCGACGCCGCCCTCGAGGAACGCGAAGCGCAGCTCGGGGAAGCGCCGCGGCGCGCCGCCGAAGAACAGCGAGCGCGCGATCGCCTCGTTGCCGGCGGCGAAGTTGCCGACGTGGTTCGCGACATAATTGGTCGGCGAGGTGCGCGAGCCGAAGCCGATGCCGGTCGAGTGGAAGGTCGGCGAGACGCCGAGCTCCACGCAGCGCCGCCAGAGCGGGTCGTAGTCGTGCGCGCTGTCGAGCCCGAGGCCGTCGACCCAGCGCGCGGCGCGCACGCTCTCGTGCCCGGGAACCGGCCGCAGCACGAGGCCGCCGAACAGGAAGCCGCGCAGGCCGAGCGATTGCGTCGCGTAACCGAGCTCAGCGATCGCCTCGTCGGGGCTGAACGTGGGGATGATGCCGACCGGCAGCAGGCGATCGCGGTACGGCGCATAACACTCGGCGTAGTAGCGATTGCACGCGCGCGCGAGCGCACGGCGCAGCTCGTCGTCGTCGAGCGCCATCGGCATCAGGCCGAGCGTCGGGTAGAGGATCGCGGCGTCGAGGCCGATCTCGTCCATCCGCTCGTGCAGCAGCTTCGGAATCGTGGCGGTCGCGCGATCCAAGGTGTTACGGGCCGGCAGCCCCCACCAGCCGTGGCGCGCGAGGCCGAGCGAGCGCTTCGTCTTCACGTCGAGCGCGCGCGTCAGCGCCGAGCCCTTCGTGACCGTGTCGAAGCGCTTCGCGACGTCCTCGCCGGCGATCTCCGCGAGGAAGTCGCGCACGAGCGGGACGAACTCGAGCAGATGCCCGTCGGCGTCGACGATCGGGTGCGTGAGGCGAGCGCGGATCTGCGCAGTATCCATCGGATCTCGTCCTCGAAGGGGCGGTCAGGCGAATCGCACGTACTCGAAATCGAGCGGACGATCGTCGACGCGCTGGCTCGGCGGCGCGATCCAGCTCGCGACGCGCCCCGGCTCGCGCACCATTCCGCCCTCGAGCGCCGCGAGCCAGGCGAGATCGCTCGCGAGCGGGAGGTGCTCCGCGACCTCGCTCCGCTCGCGCGCGGGCGATCCGCTGGGAAGCCAGTGCGACGCCGCGAACGGGCCGATCTTGCGATTGAAGCGAGGGCTCGGCAGCGCGAGCCGGAACGCGATGTCAGAGGACGCGAGCACGTCGTTCCAGCGCGCGAGCGACTTCTCGCACTCGCGCACGTAGGCCTCCTGCAGCACCGCGTTCAGCGCGCGCCGCATCGGCACCGGCTCGCGGAGGAGTCCGCCGTTCGGATCGGGCTTCTCGACGGCGTGAAACGCGTCCAGCAATCGGTGGTCGTCATAATGACCGGGGCGCGACTCCTGGAAGCGGCCCTTCAGCCCCGCCCCGAACGCGCTCGCGGCGTTCGAGGAATCCGGGCTGCCGAACAGGTCGAGGCTCTCGCTGAACCAGTGGTTCACGAAGCGCTGCAGCAGCGGCAGATCGATGCCGCCCTGCGCGCGCGCGTCCTCGTTCGGGTCGCGCCTCATCAGCTCCGCGGTGCGCGCGAGAATGCGCCGCACGCCGAGCTCGCCGACCGAGAGGTGATGCGCCTCCTCGGTGAGCATGAAGCGGCAGGTGCGCGCGAGCGGATCGAAGCCCGATTCGGCGAGCGAGCCGAGCTGATACTTGCCGTCGCGATCGGTGAACGTCGCGAAGCAGAAGAAATCGAGCCACGTCGCGATCGGGCGATTGAACGCGCCGAGCACGCGCGGATGATCGAGGGCGCCGCTCTCGCGTTCGAGCAACGCCTCGGCCTCCTCGCGTCCATCGCGCCCGAAGTGCGCGAACAGCAGATAGACCATCGCCCATAGGTGGCGCGCTTCCTCGACGTTCACCTGTAACAAGTTGCGTAGATCGTATAGGGAAGGCGCGCGCGCGCCGAGCGCGCGCTGCTGCTCGACGCTCGCCGGCTCCGTGTCGCCCTGCGTGACGACGAGCCGCCGCAGAGCGGCGCGCAGCTCGCCGGGCACTTGCTGCCAGGCCGGCTCACCGAGCGAATCGCCGAACGGCACGAGGCGATCCGGCTCCGGCGGCGCGAGGAAGATGCCCCAGCGGTACTCCGGCATCCGCACGTAGTCGTAATGCGCCCAGCCCGCGCGATCGACGCTGACCGCGGTGCGTAGGTAGATCTCGCTCTCCTGCAAGCCCTCGGGCCCGCGCGCGCGCCACCAATCGATGAACTTCGGCTGCCACGCTTCGAGCGCGCGCCGCAGCTTCGGATCGTCCGCGAGGCCGACATTGTTGGGGATGCGCGAATCGAGATCGACGTTCACGCTGCTCGCCCTTCAGGTTCTGAGGAAGCTGAGCTTCGCACGTTCCGGCCGGCCGTACGCGCGCAGCGCGCCGTCGGGGCCCGACGCGTTCGGGCGCTGGAAGATCCAGTTCTGCCACGCGGAGAGCCGCGCGAAGATCTTCGTCTCGAGCGTCTCGGGGCCGCCGAAGCGCAGGTTCTGCTCGAGCCCCGTGAGCGCGTCGGGCGAAAAGCTCGCGCGCTCCTCGCAGGCGAGCCGAATCGCGTCGTCCCACTCGATCGCGTCCGGCGCCTCGGTCGCGAGCCCGAGCTCGAGCGCAGCCTCGGCGCGGAGCACGCCGCTCGCGGCGAGCGCGCGCTCGAGCGCAGGCGCGTCGCCGAG
>DASTOI010000495.1:0-4682 GCA_035762585.1 Myxococcota bacterium | reverse complement strand
CAGGAACACGTGCTGGCCGTTGTCGATCTCGAAGCCCAGCGCGCGGTGCGGGTGCGACCAGGTCGCGCCGCCGAGCCGGCGGCGCGCCTCGAGCAGCGTGACGCGCGCGCCGCCGTCCGCGCACGCGAGCGCGGCCTGCAGCCCCGCGAGCCCGCCCCCGACGACGAGCACGTGCGGCTTCATCGCGCGCGCGCCCCGAGCGGCGCCGGCGCGCGCGCCACCACGAGCGCGAGGGCGTGACGCAGCAGCGCGAGCCGACTCCCGCGCACGAGCTTCTGGTTCGGGTCGTAATCGGCCGCGGCGAATGCGTCGCAGCACGCGAGGCCGCCCGCGGCGTAGCCGGCGACGACGACGCGCGCGGCGCCGTGCAGGCTCGCGACGAGCGGCCGCGCTTCCGCGAGCAGCGCGCGCGCTCGCTCGATCTGCAGCGCGACCACGCAGCGCAGCGCGGGCGTCGCGGGCGCGCGCGCGAGCTGATCGTCCGCGCAGCCGGCCGCCGCGAGATCGTCGGCCGGCAGATAGACGCGCCCGCTCGCGAAATCCTCGGCGACGTCCTGACAGTGCTCGATCACCTGGAGCGCGCTGCACACCGCATCCGAGCGCTCGATGCGTGCGGCGTCCGCTTGTCCGACGAGGTGCAGCACGAGCTCGCCGATCGGATTCGCCGAGAGCGCGCAATACCCCAACAACTCGCTCCAGCTCGCGATGCGAACCCGGCTTTGGTCGCGGCGATTCGCGGCGATCAAGCGCTCGAACGCCGCGCGCGGAAGCGCGCCGCGGCGGATCACCGGCGTGAGGCGCTGCAGCAGCGGATGGAGAGGCGCGCCGTCGAACGCGCGCGCGAGATCGACGGCGACTGCGTTCAACAGCTGCTCGCGATCGCCGGGCGCCTCGTCTCCGATCTGGTCGACGAGCCGCGCGAAGCCGTAGAGCGCGATGAGATCGCCGCGCAGCTCGCGCGGCAGAAAGCGCAGCGCGACCGGGAAGTTCTCGCCGCTCGCGCGCGCGAGGATGACCTCCGGCCGGAGCGCGCTGCTGTCGAGCAGCGCGTCGGCGCCGGCGCTCATCGCGAGGCAACCGCTGCGGACGCGCCGGCGGTCTCTCCGATCCAAGCGCGCAGCCGCAGGCCGAGCACGCGCGGAACGCGCGCGAGCTCGTCGACTCGACGGGCGCCGACGAGCAGCATCAGCGCGCGCAGGCTCTCGGTCAGCTCCTCCGCGAACGCGAGCACACCGGTCAGTCCGCCGCGCTCGTGCGCGCGCAGCCACGGCAGCGCCATTCCGCCGAGTCGCGCGCCGAGCGCGAGCGCGCGGATCACGTCGCCCGCATCTCGGAGGCCGCCCGATGCGACCACGTCGAAGCCGGCTTCGCGCGCGAAGCACAGCGACGCAGCGGTGGGGATGCCCCATTCGCGCAGCGCCGCGCCGAGCGCGCGCTGGCGCGTCGAGCCGCGCAGCGACTCGACGCCGGGCCAGCTCGTTCCGCCCGCGCCCGCGACGTCGACCCAGCGCACGCCGGCGCCGCGCAGCCGCGCGAGCGTTCGGCGCGAGAGGCCGCAGCCGGTCTCCTTGACGATCACCGGGACGGGAAGGGCGGCGACGAGCGCCTCGATCGCGGCCGCGCAGCCGCGGAAATCGCGATCGCCCTCGTCCTGTGCGAGCTCCTGCGCCGGATTCAGGTGGATGCAGAGCGCGTCGGCGTGAACCGCATCGACGAGCTCGGCCGCCGCAGCCGGGCCGGCGTCGCGCGCCTGAACGACGCCGAGGTTCGCGAGCAGCAGGATGTCGGGCGCGACGTCGCGCACGCGATACGTGCTCGCGAGCTCGGGATCGAGCCACATCGCGCGCTGCGAGCCGAGGCCCAGCGCGAGCCCGTACTTCTGGGCAGCGCTCGCGAGCGCGCGATTGATCTCCCGGGCGCGCTCGGCGCCGCCCGTCATGCCCGTAATCAGTATGGGCGCGCGCAGGCTGCGCCCGAGCACCGACGCGCCGAGATCGATCTCGGCGGCGCTCAGCTCGGGCAGCGCCTCGTGGACCAGCTCGACTTCTTCGAGCAGCGTCGTGCGGCGCGCCTCGACGTCCTCGCGCGCGCAGAGGTCGAGGTGCTCGAGCTTGCGCCGGCTGACCGCGCTCACGCCGCCGCTCCGGCGCCGAGCCAGACGCGCGCGGCGATCCCGAGCCGCGTCCGGCGTGAGAGGCGGAGCGTCTGCGTGAGGCACGGGAAGCCCGCGCGCTGCAGCAGCTCGAGCTGCGCGCGGTAGATCGCGCCCATCGCCTGCGCCGGCCGCGCGCTGCGGCGCAGCTCCAGCGGCAGCGCGCGCTGCGCGCGCTCGTAGCGGATTCGCGCGCGCTCGGCGTAGAGCGCGAGCAAGAGTCGAATCGGCTCGGTCAGCTCGCCGTGCGCGAGCTCCGCCGGAGCGACGCCGAGCCGCGCGAGATCCTCGGCCGCCAGATACACGCGGCCGGCGCGCGCATCGGCGCCGACGTCGCGCAGCACGTTCGTCAGCTGGACCGCGACGCCGAGCGTGTACGCGTACTCCTGCACCGCCGGGCCGCCGAGGCCGCGCACCGCGACGACGAGCAGCCCGATCGTCGAGGCGACGCAATAACAATAATGCTCGAGGTCGCGGAAGCGCGCGATCGGCTCGCCGCGCAGGTCGGCCTCGACGCCGGAGAGCAGATCCTGGAGCCACTGCTCGCGCAGCCGGAAGCGCTGCGCCGCGTCGCCGAGCGCGATGCCGACCGGGTGGTCCGATTTTCCGAGGTAGGCCTCCTCGAGCACGCGCCGCCACTCGCCGATCAGCTTCACGCGATCGCCGCGTACGGCCTCGTCGTCCGCGATGTCGTCGGCGAGCCGGCAGAACGCGTAGATCGCATGGAGCGCGCGGCGCTGCTCGCGCGGGAACATCCAGAACGCCGCGAGGAAGCTCGAGCCGCTCGCGCGCGTGATCGCCGCGCAGTGGCGGTAGGCGGCGTCGAGGCGCTGTGCGCTCACGCGTCCGCGTCCCCCGCGAGCGCGAGCCGTTGCGCGCGCGCGGCGACGGTCTCGACGTCGATGCCCGCTTCCTGCCACTGCGCCTCGCAAGTGCCGTGATCGATGAAGCGATCCGGAAGCCCTAATCGCTCGATCGTTGCGGGCACGCCGCGGTCGCACAGGCACTCGAGCACCGCGCTGCCGAAGCCGCCGGCGCGCGCGTGGTCCTCGATCGTGACGACGCGGCGCGTGCGGCGCGCGACCGCCTCGAGCAGCTCCGCGTCGAGCGGCTTCGCGAAGCGCGCGTCGACGACGCTCGCCTCGATGCCGCGCTCGGCGAGCCGCTCGGCGGCCGCGAGCGCGGTCGGCACCGTGCTGCCGAGCGCGATCAGCGCGACGTCGCGACCTTCGCGCAACAGCTCGCCCCGGCCGATCGGCAGCGGCTTCGGGTCGGGGTCGAGCGCGGCCGGCACGACCGAGCCGCGCGGGAAGCGCAGCGCAAACGGGCCGCCGTGCTCGACGCCCGTCGCGATCAGATGCTGGAGCTGATTCTCGTCGCGCGGTGCGGCGATCACGAGATTCGGAATCGCGCGCAGGTACGCGAGATCGAACGCGCCGTGATGCGTCGGGCCGTCCGCGCCGACCAGGCCCGCGCGATCGAGCGCGAACGTGACGGGCAGGTTCTGCAGCGCGACGTCGTGCACGATCTGATCGAAGCCGCGCTGCAGGAAGCTCGAGTAGATCGCGCACACCGGACGCAGGCCCTCGGCGGCGAGGCCGGCGGCGAACGTCACCGCGTGCTGCTCGGCGATGCCGACGTCGTAGACGCGATCCGGATGGCGCTGCGCGAAGCGGTCGAGGCCGGTGCCGTCCGGCATCGCGGCGGTGATCGCGACGACGCGCGCGTCGCGGTCGGCGATGCGCCCGAGCGCCGCGGCGAACGCGTGCGTCCAGCTCGGCGGCGCCGAAGGCGCGGGCTTGCGCTCTCCGCGCGCGGCGTCGAACGGCGTCGTCGCGTGCCAGCGGAACGGGTCGGCCTCCGCCGGCGCGTAGCCCTTGCCCTTGCGCGTGCGCACGTGCAACAGCGCCGGGCCGCGCGCGTCGCGCAGCGCCCGCAGCGCGGGCACCAGCTCTCCCAATGCGTGGCCGTCGACGGGTCCGAAGTAGCGCCAGCCGAGCGCTTCGACGTACTCGCGCACGCGGCCGCTGCGGTGGAGGCCGCCCACGTTCGGCGCGATCGACATGCCGTTGTCGTTGAAGACGACACGCAGGTTCGCTCGGAGTTGGCCCGCGTGGTTCAGCGCCTCGAACGACATGCCGGAGGTCGCGGCGCCGTCGCCGATCACCGCGACCGCGCGCCGGGGGCTTCCGCAGCGGGCGAAGGCTTCGGCCATGCCGAGCGCGGCCGAGATCGACGTGCCCGCGTGCCCCGCGCCGAACGCGTCGTATGGGCTCTCGCAGCGGCGCAGAAAGCCTGCCGGCCCGTCCGCGCGCTTGATGCGCGCGAGCGCTTCGCGCCGGCCTGTTAGGGCCTTGTGGGCGTAGCCCTGATGGCCGACGTCCCAGACGATCGGGTCGTTCGGCGTGTCGAACACCGCGTGCAGCGCGACGCTGAGCTCGACGGCGCCGAGGCTGCCCGCGAAGTGCCCACCGATGCGGGCGCCGAGCTCGATCAGGTAGTCGCGCAGCTCGTTCGCGACGAGCGCGAG
>DASTOI010000494.1:0-2468 GCA_035762585.1 Myxococcota bacterium | reverse complement strand
GCTGCGCGCGGCGAAGCGCCGCTTGCCGCAGCCGGGGTCAGCGCCGCACCGCGCACGCGAGCTGGCGCGCGAGCGTCGCGCTCCAGTGCGCGAGCGCGAGGCCGAGCGCCGCGGGCAGCTGCCAGGCCGGCAGCCCGACCTCGCGCCGCTTCGTGACGACGCGCGCGAGCGCTCGGCGCGCGTTGCGCGCGAAGTGGCGCAGCGCATAGGCCGCGCGCGCCGCGCGCGCGTCGCCGACCTTCTTGCGCGCCGACCAATCCTGATCGACGCCCGCCGTCCAGCCGCGCAGCGCGAACTGGAACGCGCTCCGGTGCGGCGCGTGCAGCAGCCGCGCGTTCGGCGCGCGCACCCAGCGCTTGCCGTTTGCCTCGACGTCGCGCAGGAACTGCGCGCCGCCTTTCTTGCCCCCGTGCGGCCAGCGCCACGGATGCGCGCGGAAATAATCGCGGCGCAGCGCGAGGTTGTTGGTGTGCATCGCGTTCTTCCAGAGCGGCGCCCCTGCCTCGCTCGGCAGGTGGTAGACCCACGCGAGCGCGCACACGCGCGACGCGAGATCGTGGAACGCGATCGTCGTGAAGCCGGCGACCGCGACCACCTCGGGATCGGCGAACGGCGCGAGCAGCGCATCTAGCCAGCCCGGCTGCGGCGCGGTGTCGCTGTCGACGAGAACGACGAGCTCGGTCTCTGCAGCTGCGATGCCCGCCGTCTTGAGGCCGCAATAGTCGGCGCCCGGCAGCGCGCGCAGCTCGACGCGCGCGACGTCGGCGAGCTTCGGCGCATGCTGCGCGATGCGCGCGCGAATCGAGTGCTCGCTGACGCGCTCGGGGTCGTGCAGCATCGCGACGATCGGCAGCGCCGCGAAGCGCGCGTGGCAGCGCAGCAGCTCCCCCTGGAGTGCATTCAGGTGGCGCTCGACCCAGCGCGGCTCCACGTCGGTCGCGTTGTCCCATTCGACCGCGATCGTGATCGGCGGCAGTGCGCTCATGCCCGGCGCCCGAGCGCGTGGCGCAGCTCGCGCGCGATCTTGCGCAGCATGTACGCGACGTCGCCCGCGTTCATCGCGTGGACGTGCTTGCGCAGGAAGCGCAGCCGCGCGGGCAGGATCCTGCGCGCGCTCCGCGAGATGCGCGGCCCGTACTCGCGGTGCTCGAGCAGCCGCTCGCTGACGGCGGCGTAACGCGCGCCCGCGCGCATCGCGCGCAAGATCAGGTCGCGATCCTGCCCGGAGAGCAGCGCGGGATCGAAGCCGCCGATCGCGAGGAACAGCTCGCGGCGAATCACGGTCGACGAGCCGGTCCCGCCGAGATTGCGCCGCAGCCACGCGCGCTCGTCGTAGCTCGGAGCCGGAACCTTGCCGGGACGGCGGACGCCCGCGGCGTCGAAGTCCCAACGACCGACCAGCACGAGATCGGCGTCCGCAGGCGCGAGCGCGGCTTCGAGATAGCCAGGCAGCCAGCGGTCGTCGTCGTCGAGGAACGCGATGAAGTCCGCGCCCTCCGCGGCGCGCGCGCCGAGGTTGCGCGAGGTCGAGGGGCCGGGGCCGTAGCCGTGCGCGCAGTAGTGGACCGGGATGGCGCTCGCCCGCGCCATCTTCTCGACGACCGTTCGCGTCGGCTCGTCGCCGGCGTCGTCCACCACGAAGACCGCGCACGGTGCGAGCGTCTGCGCGAGCGCGCTCTCGATCGCCTCGGCGAGGAGCTGCGGCCGGCGATGCGTCGGAATCACGCAGGCGGCGCGGCGTGCGGAGAGCGTAGGCGGCACTGGACATTGATAACACGGCGGCGAGGCGCTCGGTTCGCCCAAGCGCTTAGGCCCGGGCAGAACGCCGCGTTGGATGCAGGCGGCGCTTGCCCTCAGACGCGCGCGCGAGGCGGCCGCCAGCGCGCCCCGCGCAGCGCGCGGGCGATCTTGCGCAGCGCGTAGACGACGTCCCCTGCGCCCATCGAGCGCGCGTGCTTGCGGAGGAAGCGCAGCTGCGAGGTCAGGATCGCGCGCGCATCGGTCGTGAGCCGCTGGCCCTCCTCGCGATGCTCGAGCAGGCGCTCTCCGACTGCCGCATAGCGCGCGCCGGCGCGCATCGCGCGAATCACGAGATCGCGGTCCTCGCCTGAATGCAGCTTCGGGTCGAAGCCGCCGATCGCGAGCAAGCGCGCGCGGCGGATCAGCATCGAGGAGCCGGTGCCGCCCAGATTGCGCCGCAGCCAATGCGCCTCGTCGTAGCTCGGCTCGGGCGTCTTTCCGGGCCAGCGCGCGCCGGCGGCGTCGAAATCCCAGCGCGCGACGAGCACGAGATCGGCCTCGTCGTGCGCCAGCGCCGTGCGCAGGTAATCGGGCAGCCAGCGGTCGTCGTCGTCGAGGAAGGCGAGCCATTCCGCGTCGGCGGCGCGCGCGCCGAA
The DNA here is from genome assembly GCA_035762585.1 of Myxococcota bacterium. GTDB lineage: Bacteria > Myxococcota_A > UBA9160 > UBA9160 > UBA6930 > VGRF01. The sequence continues at coordinate 72 of DASTOI010000494.1, read as the reverse complement.
GTTGCGCGACGTCGAAGGGCCGCGGCCGTCCGCGTGCACGGAATAATGCACGGGCACGCTCGTCTCGCGCGC
>DASTOI010000493.1:0-11268 GCA_035762585.1 Myxococcota bacterium | reverse complement strand
GCACCCTACCCGCCGCGCCTCGCGACCTCGGCTCCGCCGCTGTGCGTCGGCGGAGCGCGCCCACTGTCAGGGGCCGAGAAGAAAGGGGCCGATCACGGCGCCCGGTCGACGCCCACGCGCAGATCGAACGAGAAGTTCTCGTCGAAGTGATTGTCGATCGGCGTGAGGAACAGGTACTTCGCGCCGGCCGGCACCGTCACGACCGTCGCGTCGCCGATCTCGAAGTCCTCGCGGATGTTCGTCGGATTCAGCAGCCAGAACGTGCGCGGCGTGGTCACATCGCTGCCCGCGTTGATCGCATCGGGCAGCCGGCTCCAGCTGAAATTCCAGAAAGGCCCGCCGATCGGCGTCTCGCGCAGCGTGCTCGTCGAGCTGAAGACGCCCGCAACGCGCGTCCGCACGAGCAGCAGGTCGTCCGACCAGCTCGCCTTGCGGCGCAGCTGGAGGCGGTCGCCGGGCGCGACGCCGAGCGAGACGAGATCGACGATCTGCGGCGGCTGCCGGTTGTCGAGCACCGTGTGCAGGTACGTGCCGCGCGAATTCATCGCGTAGTCGAGCTCGGTGCCCTGCAGCGCCCAGCTCGCGCTGCACTCGGCGGCCGCATCGACCGAAACGACCGGCGGTCTCGACGCGGAGCGCAGCGTGATGCTCACGCGCGCCGGCACCTGTCTCGTACCGACCGTGAACGACTGGTCGATCTGGATTGGGAGCTCGATCTCCCCTTCGAGCGAGCCTCTCGCGAGGATCGGCTCGAGCAGCGTCGCGTCGAGCGGGAACTGGATCGAGCCAGGCGGTGGTGAGCCGACGCCGTGGATGTCGCCGGGAAACAGCGGGCCGTTCGCGATCACGGCGAGTGGGAAGTCGACGTCCTGCTCTCCGCTAACGGTGTTGATCGCGATCGTTCCGTTCACGGTGCTCGCCGTGTCCTTGCGGATGCAGGCGAGACCCGGCGATGCGAGCCGCACCTGCGGCACCTCGATCGTGCCGGTGATGTAGAGCGGATTCGTCAGATCGAGGCGGATGATCGTGAACACGCCGCCCTCGAGCGGGCCGACGACGTCCTGGCCGAACACGCGGATCGAGAGCTCACCGCCGGGATCGACGTTCATCCAGCTGGCGATGGTCAGCTGCCCGCCACAGGCAGTCAGGGACAGGGCAAGCGCGGCCAACGCGGCGCGCGCGAACGCAGGGGCTTGCATCGTGGTCCTCCTAGCGATGTCCCTGGCTGCTGGCCTAGCGTCTCACGACTTGGCTGGCTGGCCAACAAAAAAATGACTGAAGAACAGATCAGCGGAGTGATTGACCGACGGTCACGGCGCCAGAAGACGCGCCTGCGGCTGCTCGAGTCCGCCGCGCGGGCGTTCGGACGCCACGGCTACCAAGGCGCGACGTTCCGCGAGATCGCCGATGCGGCCTCGCTCTCGCGCGGGCTACTCACGTTCCACTTCGGCAACAAGCGTGGGCTCGAGCTGGCCGTCGCGGAGTGGGTGCACGAGCGCTGGGTGCATCGTCTCGCGGCGGTCTATCAGCACCGCGCGGGCAGCTCGGTGGTCGATCGGCTGCTCGAGGCGCACGCCGATCTCACGCTCGGCGAGCGGGAGAACGCGCGGCTGCTCTGCCGGCTGCGGCTCGATCCCTCGCCCGACACGGCACCGCTGCGGCAACGCATGCTGCGCATCGACGAGCTGGTCGATCGCGCGACGCGGGTCGTGCTCGGCGAGCTCACCGGGCGCAACCCCGAATCGCTCGGGCCCGAGGCCGAGGGACGGGGGCAGTGGGTGATCTCGGCGCTGCACGGGATCGAGCTGCGCGCGGCGACGGGCGAGAGCGAGGAGCGGCTGCTGGCCGCTTATCAGGCGCTGAAGCTCGATCTGCTCCAGCTGCTCCAGCTGGAAGCGCGCCCGGCATGACGCGCTCGCGCATCGCGATTGCGCTGCTGTGCGGGATCGCTGCGCACGCGGCGCTCGCCGAGGGCGATGCCGTGCGCGATGTCGCGGCGGGCGCGCCTCACGAGGCCCGCACACTCTCGAGCCGCGCGGACGATCGCTTCGCGTTCGACGCCCAGACCGCGCTGCGCGCGGCGTTTCTCGTCGCGACGCGGCCCGAGCTCGCGCCGCCAGGCCACACCCGCGCGCTGCTCCAGTCGAGCGCGCTCGAGGCGATCACCTACGCGCGCGTGCCCGCGCCGATGATCGCGGACCGCGACGTCGCGACGCGCGTCGTGATCGAGCGCGAAGGCGAGCGCGCGCGCCTGCGCTGGCGCGAGGCGAACGAGCACGCGCCGCCGCTGCCGCCCGGCGTCGTACGCATCGCGCGCTCGCGCGGAATGCTCGAGCTGATCCCCGACGGCCCATGCGCGTGCCGCGTGCGTCACGAGGCCGAGGTCGATCCGGGAGAATCCCTTCCGCTCTGGCTCGCGCGGAGATTCTTCGCGCGCGAGATGGAGGCGCAGCGCGATCAGATCCGCGCGCTGGGCGAGCGGCTCGCGGGAGAGAGCGGAACCTGCCCGCGCGCCGGAGTGAAGTGACGCGCGGAAGAGCCGCGATTCAGCGCCGATCGCTCACTCGGCGATCATCGCGCCGACCATCTCCGGCGTCTCTCCTTCCGGGAAGCACTCGACGAACGAGCCCATGCGCTCCCAGCGCATCTTCGTGGTCAGGTTGTCCCACCAAGTGAGCGGGTTCAGCAGCGAGAGCCACGAGCCGTTCCAGTTCCACGACCAGTAGTTGAGGCCGGCCGGCCCGGCGAGCGCGGATTTCGGGACGTGGCCGGCCCAGCGGCCGTCGCGCGAGTTGTCGCGGTTGTCTCCCATGAACAGGTAGCGGTCCTCGGGCACGATGAGCTCGGCGACGTTCTGGCGCGGGTCGTATGCCGGATCGTCGAGCACGAAGTGCCGGCAGCTGCCGAGCGTCTCGATCCAAACTTCGCGCGGCCCGATTCCGCGGCGCGCATCTTCCTCGCTCGTGTAGGTGAGATTCGTCTTCTCGAGCGGCACCGGCTCGCCGTTCAGGATCAGCCGGCCGTTCTGGAACGCGATGCGATCGCCGGGGATGCCGACCAGACGCTTCACGAAGTTGTCCGTCGGCAAGTTCGGATCGGCGTCGGGCGGGTAGAGCTCGCCGTCGGGGCCGCGCGCGAAGCGGAACACGACCACCTCGCCGCGCTCCGGCTCGCGCACGGCCGGGAAGCGCCACGAGGCGCCCGGGATCTGCGCGCCGTAGACGAACTTGTTGACGAACACGTGATCGCCGATCAGCAGCGCCGGCAGCATCGACTCGCTCGGCACGTAGAAGGTCTGGAACACGAACGTGCGGATCGCGAGCGCGATGCCGATCGCGACGAGCAGCGAGGGCAGCTCGTCGCGGAACCAGCTCTTCTCGCGCTCCGCCTCGGGAGCGTCCGCCGCCGTCGCCTTCGCCTCGCTCATCGCGCTTCGTTCCTCGGCTGCTCGAAGCGCGGCCCGCGCCCCAATAAGTTCGCGACGACGCCGACGATCGCCTCGCGCGGAATCGCGCCGAAGTCGCGGCTGTCCTCGGAGTGATCGCGGTTGTCGCCGAGCACGAAGTAGTGCCCGTCCGGGACGACCACGGCGGCGGCGTCGCGCGTCGCGTCCGGATCGTCGAGCAGCGCGTGCTCCACGCCGCCGATCCGCTCGCGGCGGCCGGCGAGCGCGCGGCCGGCGGCGTCGACGTGGAGCGTGCCGGTCGTCCATTCCTCCGCCGCGACGCCGTTCACGAGCGCGCAGCCGCCGCGCACCGCGACGCGCTCGCCGGGCAGCGCGATCACGCGCTTCACGAAGCGCGCGCCGGCGCGCTCGAACACGACCACGTCGCCGCGCTGCGGCGCACGCAGCTTGTTCACGAACAGGCGGTCGCCGGCCTCGAGCGTCGGCAGCATCGACTCGGAGGCGACCTCGAACGGCTCGAGCGCGAAGCCACGCAGCGCGACGGCCGCGAGCAGCGGAACGGCCGCCAGCAGCGCGGCGCGCGCGCGCCGCGACGCGGGACAGCGCAGGCGCGGGAGCGCGGCTGCCGCCACTACTCGTCCCCGAGCCGGAGGGCCGCGAGGAACGCCTCCTGCGGGATCTCGACCGATCCCACCTTCTTCATCCGCTTCTTTCCTTCCTTCTGCTTCTCGAGCAGCTTGCGCTTTCTCGTGATGTCGCCGCCATAACACTTCGCAGTGACGTTCTTGCGCAGCGCCTTGACCGTCGTGCGCGCGATGATCTTCGAGCCGATCGCGGCCTGGATCGCGACCTCGAACTGCTGGCGCGGGATGAACTCCTTCAGCTTCACGGTCAGCTCGTTGCCGCGCGTGTGCGCTTTCTCGCGGTGGACGATCAGCGAGAGCGCGTCGACCGGATCGCCGTTGACGAGGATGTCGAGCTTGATCAGATCCGCTTCCTGATAACCGATCAGGTCGTAGTCGTAAGAGCCGTAGCCGCGCGTCGCGCTCTTGATCTTGTCGTGGAAGTCGCTCACCACCTCGGCGAGCGGCAGCTCGTAGCGGATCTGCACGCGCGCGCCGTGCACCGAGATGTCGCGCTGCACGCCGCGGCGATCCTGGCAGAGCGCGATGATCGCGCCGACGTAGTCGTTCGGCGTGTGGATCGTCGCGAGGATCATCGGCTCCTCGACGTGATCGATCTCGGCCGGGTCGGGCAGCGCCGCGGGCGACTCGATCTCGAACGCGGCGCCGTCCGCCTTCACGACGCGGTAGCGCACGGTCGGCGAGGTCGTGATCAGCGAGAGCCCGTACTCGCGCTCGAGCCGCTCCTGAATGATCTCGCCGTGCAGGAAGCCGAGGAAGCCGCAGCGGAAGCCGAAGCCGAGCGCGGCGCTGGTCTCGGGCTCGTAGCGGAACGAGGAGTCATTGAGGCGCAGCTTCTCGAGCGCGGCCTTGAGCGGTGCATAGCCGTCGGGCTCGGTCGGGTAGAGGCCCATGAACACCATCGGCTTCACTTCGCGGAAGCCGGGCAGCTGCTCGCTCGCGGGTGCTCTCGCGAGCGTCACGGTGTCGCCGATGTGCACCTCGTCGAGCGACTTGATGCCGCAGAAGACGATGCCCACCTCGCCGGCTGCGAGCTCGTCGACCTTGCGCGGGTGCGGATCGAGCACGTCGAGCTCGTTGATCTCGTGCTCGACGCGGTCCGCCATCAAGAGCGCGAGATCGCCGCGCCGCAGGCGGCCGTCCTGCACGCGCACGAGCACCGCGACGCCCATGTACGCGTCGAACCAGGCGTCGAAGATCAGCGCCCGCGTCTGCGGCGCGTCCGGGTCTCCCCTCGGCGGCGGCACGACCTCGACGATGCGCTCGAGCACCTCGCGCACGCCCACGCCGGTCTTCGCCGAGATCGGCAGCACGCTCTCCGCCTCGAGCCCGATCACGTCCTCGATCTCCTGCGCGGCGCGGTCCGCGTCCGCGGCCGGCAGGTCGATCTTGTTCGCGACGGGCACGATCGCGAGGTTCGCGTCGAGCGCGAGGTAGGCGTTCGCGAGCGTCTGCGCCTCGATTCCCTGAGAAGCGTCGACGACCAGCACCGCGCCCTCGCACGCGTGCAGCGCGCGCGAGACCTCGTACGAGAAATCCACGTGGCCGGGCGTATCGATCAGGTTCAGCACGTACTCGATGCCGTCGCGCGCGGTGAAGCGCATGCGCGCCGTCTGCGCCTTGATCGTGATGCCGCGCTCCTGCTCCAGCTCCATCTTGTCGAGGAATTGATCGCGCTTCTCGCGGCCCGTGAGCGTGCCGGTCTCCTCCAGCAATCGATCGGCGAGCGTGCTCTTGCCGTGGTCGATGTGCGCGATGATGCAGAAATTGCGGAGGCGTTTCGGATCCATCGTTCTCGAGCTCGGGTCGCGGCGTGGCGCGAACGGACGAAGTTAGGCACCCGGACGGGGAACGCCGAGCACTTCGTGGAAGTAATCGCGCGTACGCAGCAGCCCCTCCTCCACCGGAACCCGCGGCTCCCAGCCGAGTTCGCGCTTCGCGAGCGTGCAATCGGGGCGGCGTGTGGTCGGATCGTCGGGCGGGAGAGGAGCGTGCACGATCTTGCTGCGGCCGCCGCACAGCGCGTTGATGCGCTTCGCGAGCTCCAGCATCGAGACCTCCGCCTGGCTGCCGAGGTTCATCGGGCCGACGTAGCGCGAGTTCAAGAGCCGCCAGATGCCTTCGATCAGATCGTCGACGTAGATGATCGAGCGCGTCTGCGAGCCGTCGCCGTAGACGGTGAGATCCTCCCCGCGGATCGCCTGCGTGAAGAAGTTCGGGATCGCCCGGCCGTCGTTCACCTGCATGCGCGGGCCGAAGGTGTTGAAGATGCGCGCGATGCGCGCGTCGACGCCGTGGTGGCGGTGGTAGGCCATCGTCATCGCCTCGGCGAAGCGCTTGGCCTCGTCGTACACGCCGCGGATGCCGACCGGGTTCACGTTCCCATAATAAGACTCGGGCTGCGGCGAGACGCGCGGGTTGCCGTAGCACTCGGACGTGCTCGCGAGCAGGAAGCGCGCGCGCTTCGCCTTCGCGAGGCCGAGCGCCTTGTGCGTGCCGAGCGAGCCCACCTTCAGGATCTGGATCGGCAGCCGCTCGAAATCCGCCGGACTCGCCGGCGACGCGAAGTGCAGGATCGCATCGAGCTCGCCGTTCACGTGCAGGTAGTTCGTCACGTCGTAGTGCTCGAACGAGAACTTCGCGTTGCCGAGCAGCGGCTGGACGTTCGCGATGTTGCCGGTCAGCAGGTTGTCGAACACGACGACTTCGCAGCCTTCGGCGAGCAGGCGCCTGCACAGGTGCGACCCGATGAAGCCGGCACCGCCCGTCACCAGAACCCGCCCGAGCCGCTCGTTCGACATGCTTCCTCTGCGCCGGCCCTAATGCGCCGGCGCGTCCTCCGAGGCGAGGTAGGCGGCCAGCGCCGCGCGCCAGTCTCGCGGCGCGAGGCCGAGCGCTCTCGCCTTGCCGAGATCGAGTACCGAGTAGCGCGGGCGCGGCGCCGGCAGCGCGAGCTCGTCGGTCGTGAGCGGCTGGATCGGCCGGTCCGCGAAGCCGCACGCGTCGAGCAGCGCGCGCGCGAGCTCGAGCCAGGTCGCCTCGCCGTCGTTCGCGAAGTTCACGACGCCGCGGGCGTCGGCCGCGACGAGCCGAACGATCGCGTCCGCGAGATCGGCGGCGTAGGTCGGCCGTCCGCGCTGATCTGCGACGACGCGCAGCGGCTTGCCCTCGCGCGCCTGCGCGAGGATCGCGGCGGGAAAGTTGCGCCCGCGCCCGTACACCCAGCTGGTGCGCACGACCAGCGCGCCGGGCGCCTCGAGCGCGGCCTTCTCTCCGGCGAGCTTGCTGCGCCCGTAGACCGAGCGCGGCGCGGGCGCGTCGTCCTCGCGATACGGGCGCTGCGCTTCTCCGGCAAAGACGTAATCCGTCGAGAGCTGAACCAGCTTCGCGCCGCGCGCCGCGCATGCGCGCGCGAGCAGCGCCGGCGCCTGCGCGTTCACGCGCTCGGCGAGCGCGGGCTCGCGCTCGCAGCCGTCCACCTTCGTGAGCGCGGCGCAGTTGACGACGACGCGCGCGCCGCTGCGCTGCAGCGCGCGCTCGATCGCCGCGTCGTCGCCAATGTCGAGCTCGCCGTGCGAGAGCGCGGCGGACGCCTCGCCACGCTCGGCGAGCGTGCGCTGGAGCGCGCTCCCGAGCTGCCCGCCGCCGCCGGTGACGAGGAACATCGGCAGTTTCCGAGCGGATGCCCGATCCCGTCTCATCCAGCCATCTCGCCCATCGAGGCCACTGTTCGATCTCCGCTCGGCTCCGAAGACTTTGCCTCGCTGCGCGCGCCGAAGCGGCGCTTGCGGTCAGCGCGCTTCGCGAGCGAGCACCCAGGTCGGCAGCCGCTGCTCGCGCTTCAGCTGATCGGCGAGCGCATCGGCTTCCGCGCGCGAGGCGATCGGGCCGACGCGCACCTTGTAGCGCGCGCCGTTGCCGCCCTCGTCCGCGACGTAGGCCGCATGCCCGAGCGCGCGCAGCTCGGCGGCGAGGCCGTCCGCCGCGGCGCCGGTCGCGAACGCGCCCACCTGCACCGCGTAGCCGCCCGCAGGCGTCGCGGCTCCGGGACGCGCTTGGGCCGGCGCGCGCGTCTCCGGCTCCGCGTCGGTCGCATCCGTCGTCTGCTCGCGCACGCGCGGCTCGGCCGCGGGCGGGAGCGGAACGTCGGTCGTGTTGCCCGCGAGATGGTCGGCGACGAGCGCGGGCTCCTCGTAGGCCGCGCCGGCGACGAGCCCGACGCCGAAGCCGAGCACGATCAAGAGCCCCGCCCCCGCGATCGTCGCGATCCAGCCCGGGCCGCTGCGCTTCGCTGCTTGCTCGCTCATCACATTCGCTCCGGCGCGCTCATGCCGAGCAGCGCGAGGCCGTTCGCGACCACCGTGCGCACCGCCGCGACGAGGCCGAGCCGCGCGCTCGTGAGCTCCGCGTCGTCCGAAAGCACGCGGTGGTTCTTGCCGTCCTGCAGGTACGGGTTCCAGAGCGCGGCGACGTCGCGCACGTAATAGGCGACGTGATGCGGCTCGCACGCCTCGGCCGCGCGCGCGACCGTCTCCGGAAACTCCGCGAGCTTGCGGATCAGCTCGATTTCCTCCGGCAGCGCGAGCCGCTCGCCATCGACGTCGGCCGGCTTCGGCAGCGGGACTCCGCGCTCGGCGGCTTGTCGCTCGATGCCGCAGCAGCGCGCGTGCGCGTACTGCAAGTAGTAGGCGGGGTTCTTCGTCCAGTCCGTCGACTTCGCGAGATCGAGGTCGAAATCGAGATGGCTCTCGCTGCGGCGCTGGATCATGAAGAAGCGGAACACGTCGGCGCCGACGTCCTTCACCACCTCGTCGACCGTGATGAAGGTCGCGCGGCGCGTCGACTGCTTCACCGTGCTGCCGGCGGAGGAGAGCGTCACGAACTCGTAGAACACGAACTCGACGCGCTCCGCCGGCAGCCCGAGCGCCGCGAGCGCGGCCTTCACGTACGGGCCCTGATCCTTGTGATCGGCGCCCTGCACGTCGACGACGCGGTCGAAGCCGCGCTCGAGCTTCTGCTGGTGATATGCGACGTCGGGCAGCAGGTACGTCGGCTCGCCCGAGCTCTTCACCAGCACGCGATCGCGAGCGTGGCCGAGATCGGTCGCGCGCAGCCAGACCGCCCCGCCCTCCTCGTAGACGCGCGTCGTCTTGCGCAGCTCGGCGAGCGCGCGCTCGACGCGCCCCTCCTCGTAGAGCGAGGTCTCGTTGGTGTAGACGTCGAACGCGATGCCGAGCGAGTCCTGCGTCGCTCGGATCTCCGCGAAGATTCGCCGCTCGGCTTCCTCGCGGAAGCCGCGGTCGCCCGGCTCGTCGAGCCAGCCGTCGCCTTCGCGCGCGCGGATCGCGTCGGCGATGTCCGCGATGTAGTCGCCTTGATAACCGTCGCGCGGGAACACGACCGGCTTGCCGTCGATCTCCGCCGGCCAGGGCAGCGTCTCGTCCTTGAGCGCCGCCTCCGGCGGCGGCGCCGCGCGCCCGAGGCGCTCGAGGTAGCGCGCGCGCACCGACTCGCCGAGCACGCGCATCTGGCGGCCGCCGTTGTTGAAGTAGTACTCGCGCGTGACGGCCCAACCGGTCGCGGAGAACAGGCGCGCGATGCAGTCGCCGAGCACGGCGTTGCGGCCGTGGCCGACCGAGAGCGGGCCGGTCGGGTTCGCCGAGATGAACTCCACCATCACGCGGCGGCCCTTGCCCGCGTCGGTTCGCCCGTAATGACTGCCGGCTTCGAGGATCTCGCGCAGCACGCCGCGCCAGCGTGCGCGCTCGAGCCAGAAGTTCACGAAGCCCGGGCCCGCGATCTCCGCGCGCGCGACGAGGCCGCCGGCTCCGGCGAGCTTCGCGACGAGCCGCTCGGCGACGGCGCGCGGTGGCTGCTTCATCCGCTTCGCGAGCACGAGCGCGGCGTTCGTCGCGAAGTCGCCGTGCTCCGGCTGCTTCGGCGGCTCGAGCGCGATCGCCGGCGCGGGGTCGCCGTCGCCCGCTTCGGAGAGCAGAGCCTGCACGGTGGCGGCGAGCGCCTGCTGGAGTCGTTCGCGCACGGAATCTCTCACGGGCGCGGCGCTCGCGCGCCGCGGGGGCTGATTCGAGAACGCCGGAGGTTTGCGGTGCCCGCCAGATTCGTCAAGGATTTCGCAGGTTTGTGAGGCCTTCCTCGCGCACCACCCACTCGCCCGGGCGGGCCAGACCGAGGTCCTTGCGAATCGCCGCCTCGACGGCGACGGGGTCTTCGCGCAGCGCCTGCGCCTCGGACTCGCGCGCCGCGATGCGCGCCTCGAGCTCCGCGATGCGCGCGCGCGCGGTCGCGAGGTCGCGCCGCAGATCCAGCCAGTGGCCGACACCGGTGTTGCGGTCGAGCAGGCCGGCGGCGAGCAGCGCGGACGCGACCACGACCGAGATCAGCGCGCTGCGCACGACGCCGCGCCAACGCCTTCGCTTCGCGCGCTCCGTCGGCTCGCGGCGCGCCTTTTGCTGCTGCATCCCGTCCCCCGGCCGCGCACAGTAGCGACACGAGTTGGTGTCGCAGCGCGCGCGCGCGAAATCGTCACCGGTCAGGAGCGGCGGGCGACTCGAGCAGCCGTGCGATGCGACCGCTGTACTCGGCCGCATCCCAGTCGCGCTCGCCGATGTAGCGCGCGACGAGCGTGCCCTCGCGGTCGATCAGGAAGCTCTCGGGATAGCGGTAGCTCTGGTAACGCTCCGCGGCGTCGCGCTGCGGATCGAGCGCGATCGGGAAGCCGAGCGCGAGCCGCTCGCGGAAGCGCGCAACGGCCTCCGCGTCCTCGTCGACCGAGACCGCGACGAGCTCGAAGCCGCGCGGCGCGAGCTGCGCGTAGAGGCGCTGCATCGCGGGCATCTCCTGCTCGCACGGCGCGCACCAAGTCGCCCAGAAGTTCACCAGCACGACCTTGCCCCGCAGCGCGCGCAGCGAGACGTCGCCGCCGCCGAGCAGCGGCAGCGAGAAGTCGGGCGCCGCGAGCCCCGGCTCGATCGGCGGCGCCGAGCGCTCGCTGGTCGCGACGACCCAGATCGCAGCCGCGAGCAGCGCGAGCCCGAGCGCCCAGCTCGCGACGCGAGCGGGAGCCAACGTCTACTCGGCGGCCGCGGCCGCCTTCGGCTCCGGCCGGTCGACCAGCTCGATGATCGAGAGCGGCGCGGCGTCGCCGCGGCGCACGCGCGACTTCATCACGCGCGTGTAGCCGCCGGGGCGCTTGCGGTA
>DASTOI010000492.1:0-6709 GCA_035762585.1 Myxococcota bacterium | reverse complement strand
GTCATCCGCCCATCCCGCCGCGCATTCTCGATCGCCTGATCCGCAATCCGCCGCACGATGTCCGACAAAGGCTCGAGCACGCGATCACTCGTGTTGTATCCCGCCTTCGCGCGCACGTAGTCCTTCAGCCGGCTCGCGACGATCAGCACCTCGTTCGGAAGCGCATTCGCGGCGACGCGAGCCACGGGCTGCGGCGGCCGAACGAACCGGCGCTGCCCGCTGGCCGAAGCCGCCGCGTCACCGGGCTCGACGCTGGTCGGCGCGCGCCGCTCCACCGCCCACGCCTCGCGATGATTCGCGTCGGGCAGGTGCACTTCCCAACAGCTCACCGAACAGAACACGAGGCCGGTGCGCGGCCGATTGCAGGTCGACACGCTGCACACCTGATGGATCGCGCCGAGCGCGATCGGGTTCTTGCAGGCGCTACAGCGCCGCCATGCCGTCTCGGTCAAGGAATCCCCATTCTCTTGGATCGAAGGCGGCGCAACGTAGCCGCGATCCGGCGCCGCGGGCACGCTCGCTGCAACCGGCGGGGCGCGACTATCGTGGCCGGATGGCGGAGCGACCGCACTCCCGTGCGAGACGCGTGCGACCGCGCGCGAGCGACGCGTGACGCTCTCGCCCGAGCTGCGTGCGTGGGCGGAGCGCGAGCTCGGCGCTGCGCTGGCGAGCGCCGAACGCATCGGGGCCGGCGCGTCCCGCGCCACGTGGTTGTTACGCGGCGCGCGCGGCGTCGAGTGCGTGCTGCGCGCCGACACCGGCGACGGCCCGGTCGCCGGCACCGAGCTCTCGCTCGCGCGCGAGGCCGCCGCGTACCGCGCGCTGCGCGGCAGCGGCGTCCGCATCCCTGCGCTGATCGCCGCGCGCGCCGATGCGCTGCTGGTCGAGCGTGCGAGCGGCTCGTCCGAGCTCGACACGCTCGGCACCGAGCAGCGCGCAGCCCTAATGCTCGACTTCGCGGAGGCGCTTGCCGAGCTCCACGCCGTCGATGCGCTGAAGCTCGAGCTGCCCGGCTTCGCTCGTCCGCAAGCTGCGCGCGACCACGCGCTGCTCGAGCTCGCGCTCTGGCGCCGCATCTTCGACGCGCGCGTCGCGCGCCCGTCGCCGCTCGCGCAGTACGCGTTCGGCTGGCTGGCGCGCCATGCGCCTGCGTCTCGCTACACCGTTCTGTGTCACGGCGACGTCGGCCCCGGAAACTTCCTGCACGACGGCGCGCGTGTGACAGCGCTGCTCGATTGGGAGTTCGCGCATCTCGGCGATCCGATGGACGACCTCGGCTGGCTCGCGTTTCGCGGCCATCACATGACGGGCGACGCAGGCGACCTGCACGCGCAGCTCGCGTGCTGGTCGCGGCGCGCGAACCTGCCGGTCGACCCGGCGCGGGTCGCTCATTACAGAGCCTTCGTGATGCTGCGCTGGCTGGTCGCGTGCCTCGCCGCGCTCGAGAGCGGCGCGAAGACGCTCGATCGCTCCGTCTACTTCGCGCTGATCGGCTTGCTCGACGCGCTGCTGCCGCGCGCGCTCGCCGAGCTCGCGGGAATCTCGTTGTCCCGCCCGGCCGCGCCGACCGCGAGCGAGCCGAGCGACAGCGCCGAGGTGATGGACGCGCTGCTCGGCGAGCTCGGCGGCGTGCTGCTGCCGGCGCTCCCCGGCGAAGCGCAGCGTCGCGCGCGCGGCGCGCTGCTGCTCGCTATGCACGGCGCCGCGTTCGCGCGCGCAGGCGAAGCGGCGCGCGCGCAGGAACGCGCGCTCTTGGAGCAAGCCCTCGGCGCGCCACCGGAGTCGATCGCGCACGGCCGGCGCGCGGTCGCCGCGAAGATCGCTGCGGCTCCGGCGGGCGAGGATGCGCGCTGGATCGAGTGGCTCGCCGAGCTGGGAAACGCGCGACTCGCGCTCTGGCCGATGATGGCGGGACTCGCGGCGAAGCCGCTCGCGCCGATCCCTCCGGTGATGCTCCCCTAATCGCTGGAACCTCGAAGGAACCGCGCGTGCTCACGCTCGACGACGATCGCTTCCACCCGCCGAGCTCGAACGATCCGTGGTGGAGCGAGACGTGTTGGTTCTCGTTCGCGCATCCGGAGGCGCGCCTGTCCGGGTCGTTCTATCCGCTCTTCCGCGCGAACCAGGGCGTGTGCTCGCTAGCCGTCTCGGTGTGGGACGCGGACGCGCACGAGCCGTGGCGCCTCGCGTACCACCGCTGCGATTGGCACCTGCCGCTGCCGGCGACCAACCTCGACCGGCTCGCGCTCGGCGCGCTGCGCTACGAGGTGCTCGAGCCGCGGCAGCGCTACCGCGTCCGTTATCAGGACGGCGAGCGCTTCTGCGCAAATCTCGAATACACGGGCTTGATTCCCGTACACGAGGCCGGAATTCGCGACGGCCACGGCCACGTCGATCAGCCGTGTCACGTGCGCGGCGAAATCGTGCTGCGCGGCCGCCGCATCGCGATCGACGCGCCCGACATGCGCGACCGCAGCTGGGGCGTGCGCCGCGACGATCGCTCCACGCGCAGCGCGTACTGTTATGCGATCGCCGGCGCCGCCGAGTCCTTCCTGGCCGTGAGCTTCGCGTCGCCCGGCCTCGGCGGGCGCGGCGACGTACAGCCCATCGTCGCCGGCTTTCTCGTTCGCGGCGGAGAGAAGGCCGCTCTCGTCGCGGGCACGCGGACGATCACGCGAGACGGCGCGAGCCCGTGGCCGGCGCGCGTCGCGATCGAGGCGCGCGATGCGCTCGGGCGGGAGCTGAACGCGACGGGCGTCACCGTGAACCGCTTCGCGAATCAGGCGAGCCCGGGGCTGTTCGCGTGGATGAGCCTCACGCGCTGGGATTTCGCGGGCGAGAGCTTCGGCCAGGATCAAGACATCGGGTCGCCCGATCGCCTATAGCGCGCAGCACGCTCCGCGCGCGCTCGGGGACCGCGCGCGCTTGCTCAGCGTCGCCCCCACACCTCGCCGCGCTCGTCGCGCGCCAGCAGCACGAGATCGGGGAAGAAGCGGCGCCGCATCTGGGCGTTCGCGGCCGCGCCCAGGTGCTCCATCACGAGCGGTCGCCGCGCGAACAGCGGGTCGTTCTGGATCAGATCGATCGTGTAATAACCGGTCGCGGCGTCGACGAGCACGAGCTCCGGCGTTCCGCTCGGCGCGCGCGGCAGCTGCGCGAGGTGGCGCACGATGAAACCGTGGCATTGCAGCGCCCGCAGCGGCGTCAGCACGGCGAGGCTCGCGAGCGCGCACGCGGCCGCGAACCCCGCGAGCTCGCGCGCGTGCGCGGAATCGCGCCAGACGTGAACGGCCGAGACCGCCAGCAGCGGGAGCGCGAGCCAGGCCGAGTGGAAGTAGCGATAGCCCCAGCCGTGGCCTTGATCGAACGGCACGAAGAAGTACGCGAGCGCAGTGAGCGCGGCCGAGGCGGCCCACGCTGCGAGGCGCGCGTCGCGCCGCGCGGCGCGGAGGCCGAGCAGCGCGAGCACGAGCGCCGCCGGCGCCGCCCACAGCCACAGCTTCACGAAGCCCGCGATGCGTGCGACGACGATCGCCGCATTCGGCAGCGAGAGGAACGCCGACAGCTCGCCGGCGCGCGCGGCGGTGCCGGCGCTCTCGGCGAGCTCGCGCGCGAGCAGTGCGCTCCAGCCGACGCCTAACAGCAGCGCGAGGGGGAGATAGCCGAGCGCGAGCGCGGGCAGCGCGCGCCGCCGCTCGGCGCCGAGCGCGAGCCAGACGATCCAAGGCGCCGCGAACAACGCGTGCGGGAGCGGATTGTGCAGCGCGAGCGCGAAGCCGCCGCACAGGCCCGCGGCGAGCGCCCGCCGCTGCGTCGGCTCCGCGAGCAGCGCCGCGAACGCGAGGTTCGCGAGCGCGTGCGCCGGCATCGCGTAGAACGAGGCGGCGTTGATCGTCAGCGCCGTGGAGCCGAGCGCGATCAGCAGCGCGAGGCCGGCGAGCTCGCGCGAGCCGAAGCTCGTCAGCGCGACGCGATGCAGCGCGCGCAGCGTGACCGCGCCGATCAGTGGGTTCAAGAGCCACGGCACGCCGAGCGCGCTGAACGGCGCCAGCAGCAGCGCGAAGCCCGGCCAGTAGCCGGACGCAATCGCGCCCGTCTCGTGCGACACGCTGAAGAAGAACTGCTGCATGTCGCGCGGCAGCAGGAACGGAAGCAGCGGCGGGGGCGCCTGCGCGAACAGCCGACCGTTCGCGAACAGCTCGCTCTGAAACACGCCCGCGTACTCGTCGAGCGAGAGCGGGTGCGCCTGATGAACGAAGCGCGCGGCGAACGCGAAGGCGGCGAAGCTCACGACGGCGGTGCGGTTCGGATGCTCGCCGAGCGCGCCGGCGAAGCGGAGCGCCGCGCGCTGCACGGGCGCGACGCACGCGAGCGCGACGATCGGCACGAACAGCCACGCGGCGGTCGCATCGTCGAACACGAACAGGCGCCAGAAGACGTCGAGCTGCTCGGGCGCGGGCGCGTTCCGATGCACCGCCCAGAACCACGCTGCGAGCCCCGCGCTCGGCAGCGCAGCCCCGAGCTGCGCGATCCGGTACGCGCTCACGGCCTGGCCGAGCCGGTGCTCAGACGTCGCGCACTACCTCGATGAACTTCGCGAGCGCGTCGATGTGCTGCTGCGGCGTCGCGAAGCCGGGGTCCTTGTCGCCGATCAGCGAAGCGCCGGTACTCATCGCGCGCATCGAGAAGTGCGTCGCTCCCGCCTTCTTCCAGGTCTCCGCCGCGCTGCGCCAGCCGTCCGGTCCGGCGCCAAATCCGACGATCGTGTCGATCTCGAATCCGGCGCCGCGGCCGTTCTTCGCGAGCTCGTCTCTCAGCTGGTTGCAGAAATTCAGCATCACGCCGTTCGCGGCGCCGAACAGGAAGCCGTCGCCCGTGCGCGCAGCGCGCTGGATCGCGGGCGCCGAGAAGCCGCCGAACCAGATCGGGATCGGGCGCGACGGCAGCGGCAGGATGCCGGCGCGGTCGACGCGGTGATAGCGACCCTGATAATCGAGCACCGGCGTCGTCCACAACTTCCGTAACAGCTCGACCTGCTCGTCGAGGCGCTTCGCGCGCGTCGCGTACGACTCGTTCAGCGCCTCGTACTCGACGTAGTTCCAGCCCGTGCCGACGCCGAGCTTGAAGCGATTGCCGGAGAGCAGCGCGAGCTCGGCACACTGCTTCGCGACGAGCGCGGTCTGGCGCTGCGGCAGGATGATCACGCCCGTCACGAGCTCGAGCTTCCGCGTCAGCGCGGCGAGGTAGCCGAACAGCACGAACGGCTCGTGGAACGCGTTGCTCTCCGTGTACGGACCCGTGAGCTTCGGCTCGCGCCCTGCGTGCACCGCGCCGAGCACGTGGTCGTACGTGATCAGGTGCGAGTAGCCGAGCTGCTCGGCCGCCTGCGCGAAATCGCGGATCGCGATCGGGTCGGTTCCGATCTCGCAGGTGGGAAACACGGCGCCGATCTTCATGACGACTCCTCCTCGAACGTTTCGACGGGGGCGCGGGCGGCGCGACCTCGATCGCGCATGCTCTCGCGAGCGCACTGGCGCGTCAACGCAGCGGATGGATCCCTCCTTCGGACGGTGCGGCCGGCTTCCAGCCGCGCGGGTTCTCCGCGAGCTCGCGCTGCCACGCGGCGCGCACGGCGTCCAGGCGCGCGAAGTCGTCCGCGAACTTCTCGTGCACGTCGAACGACTCGTCGGGATCGCGCGCGAGATCGAACAGCCACGGACCCTGCGCGACGAGCGGCGCGAGCTGGTACGACCACGGCGCGCCGCCGAACACGCCGTGCCGCGCGTGCAGCTTCCAGCGGCCGAGCCGCAGCGCCTGCAGCTCGCGGTCCGAGTAGTAGTAAATGGGGCGCTCGGGCAGCGCGGCGCCCGTGAGCAGCGCGGGGGCCAAGTCGAGGCCGTCGATCGCGCGATCGCGCGGCAGCGGCGCGCCGGCGAGCGCCAGCGCGGTCGGCAGGACGTCGATCCCCGCCGCGACGTCGGCGATGCGCCGCGGCGCGATGCGGCCCGGCCACCACGCGACCAACGGCACGCGCATGCCTCCCTCGAAGGTCTCGTTCTTGCGCCCGCGCGCGCCGCCGGCGCTGCCCTGATACCACGGCCCGTTGTCGCTCGTGACGAGCACGAGCGTCTTCTCCGCGATGCCGAGCCGCGCGAGCGCGTCGACGATCGCGCCGACGCTCGCATCGAGGTCCGCGATCACGTCGCCGTACAGGCCGGCGTCGCTCTTGCCCGCCTGCTCCGGCGTCGCGTGCAGCGGAACGTGCGGGAAGTTGTGCGCGAAGTGCAGGAAGAACGGCTGCGCCGCGTGCTGCTCGATCCATCGAATCGCCTCGTCCGTGTAGCGCGGCGTCAGAAAGCGCTGGTCGACCGGGTGCGGCTCCGCGATCTCGCGATTTCGCCAGAGCGGCAGCGGCGCCATGTCGTTGCTGTGCAGCACGCCGAAGTAGTGATCGAAGCCGAGATCGTTCGGCAGGCTCGGCGCCTCGTCGCCGAGGTGCCACTTGCCGACCATCGCGGTCGCGTAGCCGGCCGCGCTCAGCGCCTCGGGCAGCAGGATCTCGTCGGCGGGAATACGCACCGGGCGCCCGCTCATTCGGTGCACGTGATTCACCGCGTGGCCGCGCGGAAACACGACGTGCGTGAGCGTCGTGCGGATCGGCCAGCGGCCGGTCAGGAAGCCGGCGCGCGACGGCGTGCAGTACGGCGCC
>DASTOI010000491.1:0-2831 GCA_035762585.1 Myxococcota bacterium | reverse complement strand
CTCGAGGCCGCCGCGCGCGCGCTCGAGAGCAAGCTCGCCGAGATCAGCGCGGTGCCGAGTCCCGCGCCGGCGCCGGCGCGCAGCTTCCGCGAGCAGCGCGGACGCCTCCCGCCTCCGGTCGCCGGAAAGCTGCTGCGTGGCTTCGGAAAGCTGATCGATTCGGAGTACCGCACCGAGACCTTCCAGAAGGGCGTCGACTTCGCAGTCGAGGTCGGCGAGCCGGTCGCCGCGATCGCCGCCGGCGAGGTTCGCTTCGCGGACTGGTTCCGCGGCTACGGCCGCATGCTGATCCTCGATCACGGCGACGGCTACTTCACCGTGAGCGGCCACCTCGATGCGATCGACGTCGCGGTCGGGCAGCGCGTCGCGGGGGGCGAGCGCGTCGGCAGCGCCGGTGAGACCGGCTCTCTCTCCGGGCCTCGGCTCTACTTCGAAGTGCGGCAGGGCGCGGACGCCGTCGATCCAGCAGAGTGGCTCGAGCTGGCGCCGGAGCCGTGAGCCACGCGGCCGGCGCCGCAACAGGGAGAGGCCCGATGCTGCACCGCCGCGCCTACTTAGGGATGGGAGCGGCGGCAGGCGCGCTCGCGACGCTCGCCGTGCTCGGGCTCGCGAGCGCGCCGAGCGCGGCCGCATCGCCGTACGCGGCGCTGAGCATGTTCGCCGAGGTGTTACGGCTCGTGCGCGACTCCTACGTCACGCCGGTCGAAGAGCCGCGGCTGATCGAGCGCGCACTGCGCGGGATGCTGGCAGGGCTCGATCCGCACTCGGCTTACCTCGAGCCCGCGGCGGCGGCGCGGCTCGCGGAGAGCGCGAGCGGCGAGTTCGCCGGCGTCGGCCTCGAGATCGCGCGCAGTCCCGACGGCTACCTGCAGGTCGTCACGCCGATCGAGGGCTCGCCGGCGGCGCAGGCGGGGCTGCGCGCGCGAGATCGCATCGTCGCGCTGTGCGGCGCCGCGGGCGGCGATTGTGCGAGCACGCGCGGCCTCAGCGCGGACGAAGGCGCCGCGCTCTTGCGCGGCGCCGCGGGCACGCTCGTCACGGCGCAGGTGTTACGGGATGGCTGGGATGCGCCGGCGGCGTTCGCGCTCGAGCGCGGCGTCGTGAAGGCGCCCGCCGTGCGCGCGCGGCTGCTCGAGCCGGGCTTCGGCTACGCGCGCGTCGCCGAGCTCTCGACGGGGTCTGCGCGTGAGCTGGCGGCGCGCGTGGATCAGCTCGCGCGCGAGAACGCTGCGCCGCTCGCGGGCCTCGTGCTCGATCTGCGCGACAACCCGGGTGGCGTCTTGGAAGAGGCGATCGCCGCGGCGGACCTCTGGCTCACAGACGGAGCGATCGTGAGCGTCGCGGGCCGCAGCGAGACAGTGCGCCACGACGCGACGCCGGCTGGGGACGCAGCGCTCCCGCTCGTCGTGCTCGTGAACGGCGGCAGCGCGAGCACCGCGGAGATCGTCGCCGCCGCGCTCCAGGAGCGCGGCCGCGCGCTCGTGCTCGGTGCGCCGAGCTTCGGCAAGGGGTCGGTGCAGCGCGTGTTCGAGCTGCCGGGCGGCGCCGGCGTACGCCTGACGACCGCCTACTTCCTGACGCCCACGGGCCGCTCGCTGCAGAGCGCGGGCGTCACGCCCGACATCGTCGCCGCGAGCGAAGCGCCGACTGCGGGCGCGAGCGCGGGCGGCGCGTCCGCCGGCCGCGACGTCCAGCTCGCGCGCGCGCTGGAAACGCTGAAGAGCTGGCGCATCTTCGGCCGCCTGCGCGCGGGCACGCCGCCCGCGCCCACCGCGCCGGAGTGAGCGTGCCGATCATCGAGACCCAGCGCATCGGACCGCGGCGCGTGCTCACGATCGCCCAGGTGATCGGCGGCGTGCGCGAGCTGGTCGAGAAATTAGGGCCGGGGTGGGTGGTCGGCGAGATCGGCAACCTGCGTCGCGCCGGCTCGGGGCACGCGTACTTCACGCTCAAGGACGACGGCGCGCAGCTGCGCGCGGTGTTGTTCCGCGGCAACGCGGTCCGGCTGCCGTTCGATCCCGAGGAGGGCCTCGAGGTGATCGCCGGCGGCGATCTCACCGTCTACGGCCCGCGCGGCGATCTGCAGCTGATCGTCCGCCAGCTCGAGCCGCGCGGGCGCGGCGCGCTGCAGCTCGCGTTCGAGCAGCTGCGCGCGCGGCTCGAGGCCGAGGGGCTGTTCGCGGACGAGCGCAAGCGCGAGCTGCCGCGCTTCCCGCGCCGCGTCGGGATCGTCACCTCGCCGAGCGGCGCCGCATTGCACGACGTGCTTCACGTGAGCGCGCGCCGCTTCCCGGCGATTCCGCTCTTGATCTCGCCGACGCGCGTGCAGGGCGAGGGAGCTGAAGTCGAGATCGAGGCTGCGCTGCGCCGGCTCGCGCGCGTGCGCGACGTCGACGTGGTTCTGCTCGTGCGCGGCGGCGGCTCGCTCGAGGACCTGATGGCGTTCAATACCGAGCGCGTCGCGCGCGCGATTCGCGCGTGTCCGATCCCGGTGGTCGCGGGCGTCGGCCACGAGGTCGACGTGACGATCGCGGACCTCGCGGCGGACGCGCGTGCCGCGACGCCATCCGCCGCCGCGGAGCTCGCGCTGCCCGATCGCGGCGCGGTCGCCGGCGAGATCGATGCGCTCGTGCACGGCCTCTTGCGCGCAGCGCTCGGGCGCACGCGCGAGCTGCGCCGCGCGCTCACGAGCGCGACGCGCGCGCTGCGCATACAGGCGCCGACCGCGCGCGTCGCGGCGCGGCGCGCACGGCTCGCCGGGCTCTCGCGCGCGCTGCTCGTCGCAGGCGCGGCGCTCGCGAGCGAGCGGGGCGCGGCGCTCGCACCGCTCG
>DASTOI010000490.1:0-4986 GCA_035762585.1 Myxococcota bacterium | reverse complement strand
GTCCGCGTTGCGCCACGCGAGCTCGGCCTCCTTCTTCTTGCCTCCGCTCGCGAGCGTGGCGGCCAGCTCGAGGATCCGTTCGGTCGCGTCGGGGCGGCGGTTCCAGATCAGGTCCTCGACGCGCCCTAACAGCTCGGGCGGAATGTCCTCGTAGACCTGCAGCTGGCCCGCGTTCACGATCCCGAAGTCCATGCCGGCGCGGATCGCGTGGTAGAGGAACACCGAGTGGATTGCCTCGCGCACGGCGTCGTTGCCGCGGAACGAGAACGAGAGGTTCGAGACTCCACCGGAGATGTGGGAGCCCGGACAGCGCTGCTTGATCTGCCGGGCGGCGTCGATGTAGGCCTTCGCGTACTCGGCGTGCTCCTCGATCCCGGTGCCGATCGCCAAGATGTTGGGGTCGAACAGGATGTCCTCGGGCGCGAAGCCGGCGCGCTCGGTGAGCAGCCGGTACGCGCGCTCGCAGATCGCGACCTTGCGCTCGGTCGTGTCGGCCTGCCCGGTCTCGTCGAACGCCATCACGACGACCGCAGCGCCGTACTGCCGGATGCGGCGCGCCTTCGCGAGGAAGTCCGCTTCGCCTTCCTTCAGCGAGATCGAGTTGACGACGCTCTTGCCCTGACAGCTCTGCAGTCCGGCCTCGAGCACCTCCCACTTCGAGGAGTCGATCACGATCGGAACGCGCGCGATCTCGGGCTCCGAGCCGATCCACGCGAGGAGCGTGCGCATGCACGCCTCGGAATCGAGCAGGCCCTCGTCCATGTTCACGTCGAGCAGGTTCGCGCCGCTGCGCACCTGCTCGAGCGCGACGCCGACCGCGGCCTCCCAGTCGCCCGCCTTCACCAGCTTCCGAAACTTCTTTGAGCCGGTGACGTTGGTGCGCTCGCCGATCATCTGGAAGTTCGAGTCCGGGCGGACGGTGAGCGTGTCCATCCCTGATAAGTGCGTGAAGCGCTCGCCCGCGTTCCCGGCCGGCTGCGCGAGCGGGCGGGGCGGGAGGTCGCGCACTGCGGCCGCGATCGCCGCGATGTGCTCGGGCTTCGTCCCGCAGCAGCCGCCGACCACGTTGACGAAGCCGCCCTGCGCCCAGTCGCGGATCAGCCCCGACATCTCCTCGGGCGTTTCGTCGTAGGCGCCCATCGCGTTCGGCAGCCCCGCGTTCGGGTACGCGTGGACCGCGACGTCGGCGAGCTCGGCGACCTCCGCGATGTGCGGCCTCATCTGCCGCGCGCCGAGCGAGCAGTTGAGCCCGACCAAGAGCGGATTCGCGTGCCGGATCGAGTGGTAGAACGCCTCGAGCGTCTGCCCCGAGAGCGTGCGGCCGCTCGCGTCCGTCATCGTGCCGCTGATCATGATCGGCACGCGCTCGCCGCGTTCTGCGAACACCCGCTCGGCCGCGATCAGCGCGGCCTTCGCGTTCAACGTGTCGAAGATCGTCTCGAGCACGAGCAGATGGACGCCACCCTCGAGCAGGCCGTGGATCTGATCCGCGTACGCCGCCTCGAGCTCCGCCCACGTGACCGCGCGGTAGCCGGGATTGTTCACGTCGGGCGAGAGCGACAGCGTGCGATTCGTCGGCCCGATCGAGCCGGCGACGAAGCGCGGCTGGTCGGGCGTCTTGTCGCTCCACTTGTCCGCCGCGGCGCGCGCGAGCCGCGCCGACTCGCGGCTGATCTCGCGCGCGAGCGCCTCGGTCCCGTAATCGGCCTGAGAGATCGCGTTGCCGTTGAAGCTGGTCGTGCCGAGCAGATCGGCGCCGGCCGCGAGGAAGCGCTCGTGGACATCGATCACGAGCTGCGGCTGCGTGAGCACGAGCAGATCGTTGTCGCCCTTCAGCGGCTTCGGGTGATTCGCGAAGCGCTTGCCGCGGAAGTCGTCCTCGCCGAGGGCCTCGGCCTGGAACATCGTGCCCATCGCGCCGTCCTTGATCAGGATGCGGCGCGCCATCAGTGCGCGGAGCTCGGCTTCGACGTTCCTCACGCGCGCACCTTCCGCTGAATCGGTTGGCTCGGCTTCACGCCGCTCGCGATGAACGTCGCGGGCAGATCGGCGCCGCGCGCCGCAGGCGGCTGCGCGTCGACGCGCACGTCCCGCAGGCCGGCGGCCTCGAGCCAGCGCGCGAGCTCGCTCTCGGCGAAGCCCATCCAGACGACCCCTAATTCATCGCGCATCCACGCGCGCTCGTGCTTCGCGAAGTCGACCGCGACGACCGTGCCGCCCGGCTTCGTGACGCGCGCCATCTCGGCGATCGCATCGGGCGGCGACGGCAAGTATTGAAGGACCATGTGGGCGAACGCGGCGTCGACCTCGGCGTCCGCGAGGGGGAGCTCGGCGGCATCGCCCGTGCGCAGCTCGACGCTCGAGGCGCCGGCGGCAGCGAGCTTCTCGCGCGCCGCGGCGAGCATGCGCGGCGAATGATCGACCGCGATCACGTCGCAGCCCGCGGCGGCGAGCTCCTGCGCGAGCGCGCCGGTGCCGGTGCCGAGATCGAGCACGCGCAGCCGCGGGCGCACGAGCCGGTGCAGCGCGCGCGCCCGTAACAGCTCGTCGCCCCACACCTTACGGATCGCGTCCCACTCGGGGCCGACCTGCTCGAAGAAGCTGCGGCTCTTCGCGCTGCGCGCTTCGAGCACGCGCGCGAGCGCGGCGGCGTCGCGGCGGGCCGCCGGATCCTCGGCGACCGCGCGGCGCGCGAGCGCGAGCGCGTCGCGCCAGGCGGCGTCCGCCGGCGGCTCGAAGCGGTAGAGCACGAACGTGCCGTCGCGGCGATCGCGGAGCAGGCGCGCCTCGCGCAGGATCCCGAGGTGCCGCGAGACCCGGGACTGTGCCATCCCGAGCACTTCCATCAGCTCCTGCACCGCGAGCTCCTCGCGCTCGAGCAGCGCGAGGATGCGCAGCCGCGTCGGGTCGCCGAGCGTGCGGAAAATCTTCTGGAGCGAGGCGGGCATCGGGCTTCACCGGAATGAGGCAAGTGATCGGCAGAGCAGGGTGGATCAATGAATGCGGATGGACGGATGCTTCGCCAGCCTAACCCGCCCTGCGCGGGCGCGGGAGCCCAACTTCGCAAGTTTGCAAGGTCTGACCCCACGACCGGACGCCGCGCCTCGGCCTGCCGGCCGCGAGATCATCCCCGACGTACCCGCCGCTAGCGCTCGGTCAGGAGGAGCTGGTCGGGCGTGCCGGAGATCGTCAGATGGCCCGCGCCCGTCTCCCCGAGCGCGACGCCGTACTGCGCGAGCGCGGGCAGCAGCGCGGGGTCGATGCGGTCCACGTCGGCGTCGATTGCGATCGCGCCCGTCGCGGGGCCCGCGTAGCCGGCGGCGATCTCGCCGTGCGCGCGCGCCGAGACCATCGGGCCCGCCAGCGCGAGCGATTCGATCCGCAGCGTGCCCACCTCGTCGAGGCGAAACATCGCGGTGATCGTCTCGTACGGAATCGCGATCGGGGCGCCGGGCAGCGCGAGCGAGCCTTCGCCGCCGTCCAGCTGGACGGAGCCGCTCCACTGCTCGGAGAGCCGCGCGAGATGCACGCGCGCCTCGACGGCGCCTGCGAGCCAGGCGCCGCCCGCGCCGAACCAGCTCGCGGGCAGCTGTGCGAGATCGAAGCGCGAGAGATCTCCGCGCATGAGCTCGCGGGAGAGCGAGCCGTCGAAGTCGCCAAAGGGCCCGCTGAGCGTCACGTGGAGCTGGGGCACGCCGCGCAGCCAGCTGAGGGAGAGAGCGGGCGAGATGCGCAGCGAGTCGAGCGCGAGCGTCTCGCCGGTTGGCCAGCGCAGCGCGACGCCGCGCGCTTCGAGGTAGGGCCCGCGCGCGCTCACGCCGCCGCCGAGCTCGGCGATCTGCGTCGCGATGCGCGTCTCGCGCTCGATCGCGGCGCCGAGCGCGGGCGCGGCGCGCTCGTACGGGAGGAAGAGCAGCGCGATCGCGGCCACCGCGAGCACGCTCAGCAGCGCGACCCCGAGCGCGCGCAGCAGCCGGCCCGCGACGCTGCGCTCGCGCGGTCGCATCAAACCCGCTCGAACGACGAGACGGTGAACGAGACCTCGAGCTGCTTCGAATCGTCGGCGCGCAGCCGGATGCGCAGGCTCTTGATCGAGAGCACCTGCGGCGCGCTCTCGATCAGGTGCAGGTAGCGGACGAGCTGCGGGAGCGTCGCGTTGCCGAGCGTCACCTGCAGCTTCGTCTCGCGATAGGGCGGGCTCGCCGGCGCGGTGCGCGGCTCGATCGAGTCGAGCGTGACGGCGCTCTGCTGCGCGAGATCCTGCAGCGTCGCGAGCAGGTTGCCCGGCTGCCCGCTCTGAATGCGCTGCTCGACCGCGCCGAGCCGCCCGCTGACGTCGTCGAACCGCTCCCTCACCTGCTTCACGGCTTCGAGGCGCTGCTCGGCGGTCTCCGCGCGCTCTTCGGCGGCGGTGCGGGCCGCGAGCAGCGGCTGGACGCCGAGCAGCATCACGAGCGAGAGCCCGATCACGCCGCCGGCGACGGAGACGAGCATCTTCTCGCGCCTGGCGAGCCCGTCGAACCAGGCGCGGAACCGATTCAGCCACTCGTTCACGACGCGCCTCCGGCCGCGACGCGGATGCGCAGATCGAAGTTCACGCCGCCGCGGCGCGGGTCGATGCCGCTCTCGCCCACCGCGATGTCCGAGAACGGCGGGAACTTCTTCAGCGCGTTCGTCAGCGCGTCGACCGCCTTGAAGTCCGTCGAGTGCGCGCGGATCTGAACCGTGTCGCGCTCGATCGCGAGCTCTTCGAACACGATGTCGAGATCGGCGGGCACCTGGTCGGAAATTTGATTCAGGATGTCGAGCGCGGAGAGGTTGCCGCGATAGACGCCGAGCGTCTCGGCGCGGCGCTCGGCGTCGCGCAGCGCGCCCTGCATCGCCGCAAGCGAGTCCTCGCCGGGCTCGGCGCCGCTCAGCGCCTGGCTCGCGATCGCGCGCGAGGCGCGATCATGAGCGTTCGCGCTACGCGAGTTCTTCCAGACG